>DAOUBZ010000455.1:0-4560 GCA_034432515.1 Chloroflexaceae bacterium
CCGTGCCGGTCTGGGCGGCGCGCTCGGCGCCCCACTACCACGCCGCTGCGATGGACGGGATCGCGGTGCGCGCCGGCGATACCTGCGGGGCCACCGACGCGGCGCCCCGCCGGCTGACGCTGGGCCGCGAGGCCGTGTGGGTCGACACCGGCGACCCGATGCCCGCCGACTGCGACGCGGTGGTGATGGCCGAGCATGTGCAGAGCATCGACGAAGCCACGGTCGAGATCAGCGCAGCGGTGGCCCCCTGGCAGCACGTGCGCCCGCTGGGCGAGGACATCGTCGCCACCGAACTGGTGGTCCCCGAAGGCCAGCGCCTGCGCCCGGTCGACCTGGGGGCGATCGCCGCAGCGGGCCACGCCACCGTGCAGGTGTACCGCCGCCCCCGGGTGGCGATCATCCCCAGCGGCAGCGAGTTGGTCACGGTCGAAGATGCCCAGGCCCGGCAGGAGCAGGGTGAACCCCTGCGCGCCGGCGAGATCGTTGAGTTCAACTCGCTCATTCTCGCCGGCCTGGTCGAGGAGTGGGGCGGGCAGGCGATCCGCCTGCCCCCGGTGCCCGATCGGCGCGAGGTGCTGCAGGCCGCGGTCGAGGCGGCGCTGGCCCAGGCCGACATTGTGGTGGTCAACGCCGGCTCCTCCGCCGGCTCCGAGGACTACACCGCCGCGGTGCTCGGCGAACTGGGCGAGGTGGCCGTCCATGGCGTGGCCATCCGCCCGGGCCATCCGGTGATCCTCGGCGTGGCGGCGGGCAAGCCGGCCCTGGGCCTGCCAGGCTACCCCGTTTCGGCCGCGCTCACCGCCGAGTTGTTCCTGCGCCCGCTGGTCTACCGGCTGCAGGGTCAGGCGCCCCCGGCGCGCCCCACGGCCCAGGCAGTGATCAGCCGCAAGCTGCTCTCGCCGCTGGGCGAAGACGAGTTCGTGCGCGTCACCCTGGGGCGGGTCGATGGGCGCCTGATCGCAACACCGCTCTCGCGTGGGGCAGGAGTGGTCATGTCGCTGGTGCGCGCCGATGGTCTCGCGCGCATCCCACGCTTCTCGGAGGGCCTGCACGCCGGGGCCGAGGTGACGGTGGAACTGTTGCGCGACCAGCAGGCGATCGAGCGCACGCTGGTCGCGATCGGCAGCCACGACCTGGCGCTCGACCTGCTGGGCAGCCACCTGCGCCGCCTGGCGCCGGATATGCGCCTCAGTTCGGCCAACGTCGGCAGCCTCGGCGGGCTGCTGGCGCTGCAGCGCCACGACGCTCACCTGGCCGGCACGCACCTGCTCGACGAGGAGAGCGGCGAGTACAATCGCCCCTTCGTGCGCCGCCTGCTGCCCAACGAGGCGATCGTGCTCGTCCACCTGGCCTATCGCGAGCAGGGCTTCCTGGTGCCGCCCGGCAACCCGCTTGGCCTCAGCAGCCTGCGCGACCTGACGCGCCGCGGCGTGCGCTTCGCCAACCGGCAGCGCGGCTCAGGCACGCGGGTGCTGCTCGACTACCACCTGCGGCAGTTGGGCATCGACCCGCTGCAGATCGCCGGCTACGAGCGCGAGGAGTTCACCCACATGGCGGTCGCGGCCGCCGTGCTCAGCGGCGCAGCCAGTGTGGGGCTCGGCATCCTGGCTGCGGCGCGCGCGCTCGGGCTGGAGTTCGTGCCGCTCTTCAGCGAGCGCTACGACCTGGCCATCCCGCGCCGCCACTGGGAGAGCGAGTTGCTCGCGCCGCTGCGCCATGTCCTGGCCGACCCGGCCTACCGCGCGGCCGTCGAGGGCCTGGGCGGCTACGATACGCGCCGCATGGGCGAGGAGTTGTAGCCCTGCCGGGTCGTGGTCAGGCGCCCCCGCGCACCTAACGATGGCCCGCCCCGTCGTTGGGTGGCACCACCTGGTAGCGCACCCGTGGCGGGGCCGGCAGGCGCAGGATGCGGCGGGCAGCCTCACGCACCAGCCCGCGCACCAGGTGCCGGCCCAGGGGCGCCCGCAACTCGATGCCGGTGCGTCCATCTGTCGCGGGACCGGCCAGCCAGAGCGCGAGGCGCGCCGACTCCTCGGGCGGCGCGGCCAGCAGGCGGGCGATGCGATCGAACGCGTGGGCGCGGCCCTCGTAGCCGGCCACCACCGTCAGGTCACGGGTGAGCGCCGTATCGAGCAGCCCCGGGTTCAGCGTGAAGACCCCGATACCGCGCGCCCGTTCCTCGGCAGCGAGGGCCAGGCTGAAGCTGCGGATCCAGGCCTTGCTGGCGCCGTAGGCATTGCCGTAGGGATTGGGCCGCTGCTCGCCCTGGCCGACGATGTTGATCAGCTTGCCCTGGCCACGCTGACCCATGTGCTGCAGCGCCACCAGTGAGCCATGGTAGGTGCCCAGGATGTTGGTCGCGACCACCCGGGTGAAGCTCGCGGGCGAGACCGCGGCCGTCGGCCCCTGTGCGGCGGTCACCCCGGCGTTGTTCACCCAGATATCGATGGCGCCGAAGGCCGCGATGGCAGCATCGCCCAGGGCGACCACCTGGGCGAGTTCGCGCACGTCGCAGGGGCAGCCCGCCACCGCGGCGCCAGCGTCGCGCAGCCATTCGACGGCGCGCGCGATCGCATCGGGCAGGTGGCTGGAGACCATCACCCGCGCGCCGGCGTCGGCGTAGGCCCGGGCAATCGCCAGGCCCAGCCCCGCGCTGCTCCCGGTGATGACCGCCACCTTCCCCGCCAGCATGCCCGGCGCCAGGGTATCTGGTGTGTCGGTTACCAATTTGCGTTGCCGCATTGACCTTATGCCCTCCGTAAAGCCCAGAACGCGCGTCCAGGCAGCGTGCAGCGGCGCAGTGAGGAATTATCCACGCCAACAATGGCGGCGACGGTCTGTGCTACAATCGGGCCTGTCTCCCGTAGGTCTTCGCCGCCTCCACGAGGCTATCGACAAAGGAGTCCTGGCTATGACCGCGAACTTCCGGATCGAGAAGGACTCGCTCGGCGAGATGCAGGTGCCGGCCGATGCGCTCTATGGCGCGCAGACCCAGCGCGCGGTGCTCAACTTCCCCGTCTCCGGCCTGAAGCCCTACCCGGCCTTCGTCTGGGCCCAGGCAGCCGTCAAGCGCGCCGCCGCCGAGGTCAACCGCGACCTGGGCCTGCTCGAGCCGCAGCTCGCCAACGCGATCATGCAGGCCGCCGACGAGGTGCTCGCCGGCAAGTACGCCGACCAGTTTGTGGTTGACCCCTTCCAGGCCGGTGCGGGTACGTCGCACAACATGAACCTCAATGAGGTGATCGCCAACCGCGCCAACCAGATCCTCGGCTTTGCCCTCGACGATGCGAACAAGCCGGTCAGCCCGAATGACCACGTGAACATGGCCCAGTCGACCAACGATACCATACCCACGGCGATCCGGCTCGGCTGTCTCTGGCGCCTGCCCGAACTGCTCGCGGCGATCGATGACCTGGCCGATGCGCTGGAGGCCAAGGCCGCCGAGTTCGATGATGTGGTGAAGTCGGGGCGCACCCACCTGCAGGACGCGGTGCCGGTGCGCCTGGGCCAGGAGTTCGGGGCCTACGCCCTGGCGGTGCGCAACGATATGGAGCGCATCCAGGCTGCCGCCGAGCGCCTGCGCCGCCTGGGTATCGGTGGCACTGCCACCGGCTCCGGACTCAACGCCCACCCCGAGTACCACCAGCGCATGATCGCGAAGCTCTCCGAGTTGACCGGCCAGGGCCTGCGCTCCTCCGGCAATCTCTTCGAGAGCATGCAGAGTATGGCCGACCCGGCCGATTTCTCGGCGTCAATGCGCTCGCTCTGCATCACGCTCACCCGCATTGCCAACGATTTCCGCCTGCTCTCCTCCGGCCCCGCCACCGGCCTCGACGAGATCCGCCTGCCCGCTGTCCAGCCCGGTTCGAGCATCATGCCCGGCAAGGTCAACCCGGTGCTGGCCGAGATGCTGAACATGGCCTGCTTCCACGTCCAGGGCTGCGATCTGACCGTGAGCCTTGCCGCGCAGGCCGGCCAGCTCGAGCTGAATGTGATGATGCCGATCATCGCTCACAATCTGTTCGAGATGATGCACGTGCTGATCGGCGCGATCAACGCCTTCACCACCAAGTGCGTCGTCGGCATTACAGCCAACCGCGAGAAGGCCGAGGGCTGGCTGGCCAAGAACGCCATCCTGGTGACGGCACTCAATCCGGTGATCGGCTACCTGAACGGTGCCGCGGTGGCCAAGGAGGCCATGGCCACCGGCAAGACGATCAAGGAGGTGGTGGTCGAGAAGGGCCTGCTGCCCGCCGAGGAGGTGGACAAGCTGATCGATGCGCGCAAGCTCACCGAGGGTGGCATCCAGGGCATCGCCGCCGCCGGCTAGCGCGGCAGTTGAGCCTGGTCGCGGGATTGCGCTCGTTGGGCCGAAGCATTGGCGCGGCCGTATCCGTTCAGGGGTCCAAGCGCAATACCTTGCGGATTGTGCGGCTCGTCACGCATCACGCATCACTCGTCACTGATCTCATACCAATTACCTGTGAACATCCGGCATTGTCACCCCGAGCAGAGCGAGGGGTCTTGCGCGACCCGCTCAGATTCCTCGCTGCGCTCGGA
>DAOUBZ010000456.1:0-4065 GCA_034432515.1 Chloroflexaceae bacterium
ACCCCGTTTTGCTCACGCCGGGTGCGCGGGCGTCCCGCCCGCCTGCGGGCCGGAGGCCCGCGTACCCGGGTTTGCCAGCAGTATCGTTGCATCGGCCCTGACCATGCGCCAGCCGCTTGACAACGCGGCTGGCGCATGGTATTTTAGGCAAGACTAAAAATAAGATCTTCGATGACAAATTCTTAAACTATGCGTGGCGAATGAGGTGCGATGCGACGGGTGATCCTGCTGGTGCTTGTGCTGCTTGTGCTCCCCCTCAGCGCCTGCGCGGGACCAGGCGCCGCCGAGCGCGGTGACGGCGCGCCACTGCGGGTCGTCGCCACCACCGGGCAGATCGGCGATGCGGTGCGCTATATCGCAGGCGAGAACGTGCAGCATCACACCCTGCTCGGGCCCGGGATCGACCCGCACACCTACGTCGCCACCGAGAGCGATATCCGCATCTTCCAGCGGGCCGATGTGATCTTCTACAATGGGCTACACCTCGAGGCCCAGCTCGAACGGGTGCTGAGCCAGCTCGGCCGCACCGGGCGCGCCACTGTGGTGGCGCTCGGCGAGACGATCGAACCCTCGCGGCTGCTCGGCTGGCAACCCGAGGCCGGTATGCCCCATGACCCACACATCTGGAATGACGTGCAGCTCTGGAAGCTGGTGGTCGAGCAGATTAGCGCCACCATGGTCGCGGCCGACCCGGCCAATGCCGCCAGCTACCGCGGCAATACCGCGGCCTACCTGCGCCAGCTCGACGAACTCGACGCCTACATCAGGGCCCAGGCGGCTACCATTCCCGCCGAGCGCCGGGTAATGCTCACCGCCCACGATGCCTTTGGCTACTTCGCCCGGGCCTACGGCTTCGAGGTGGCGGCGATCCAGGGCATCAGCACCGAGTCCGAGGCCAGCACCGCCGATATCCAGGCGCTGGCCAGCCTGGTGGTCGAGCGCCGCGTGCCGGCGATCTTCGTCGAAACAACGATCTCACCGCGCACGATCGAGGCGGTACGCGCGGCGGTACGCGCCGCCGGTCACGAGGTCGCGCTGGGCGGCGAGCTCTACTCCGATGCCCTCGGCGCGCCCGACACCACCGCCGGCACCTACATCGGAATGATGCGCCACAACATCGATACCCTGGTGGCAGCCCTCGGATCCAGCCAATGACCACCACGTATGCAACCCCGTCACCGCGTTACCGCGTCACCCTGGAGCATAACCCATGCACGATGCATTGACCATCACCGATCTCACCGTGGCCTACCGCGATAAGCCGGTGCTCTGGGACGTCGACCTGAGCGTCCCCGCCGGCGTGCTGATGGCCATCGTCGGCCCGAATGGCGCCGGGAAGACCACGCTGATCAAGGCGACGCTGGGCCTGGTGCGCCCCGCCGCCGGGCAGACGCTGATCTTCGGGCGGCCCTACACCGAGCAACGCCCCCTGGTGGCCTATGTGCCGCAGCGCGGCAGCGTCGACTGGGACTTCCCCACTACGGTGCTGGACGTGGTGATGATGGGCCGCTACGGTAGCCTCGGCTGGCTGCGCCGCCCCGGTGCGCGCGAGCGCGACCAGGCGCTCGCCGCCCTTGAGCAGGTACATATGGCTGAGTTCGCCGGTCGCCAGATTAGCCAGCTCTCCGGCGGCCAGCAGCAGCGAGTCTTCCTGGCCCGCGCCCTGGTCCAGGATGCCCAGATCTACTTTATGGACGAGCCGTTCCAGGGCGTCGACGCGGTGACCGAGCGGGCGATCGTTGCCGTGCTGCGCAACCTGCGTGCCGCGGGCAAGACCGTTGTCGTGGTCCATCACGATCTGCAGACGGTGCCCGAGTATTTCGACTGGGTGACCCTGATCAATGTGCGCCGCATCGCCAGCGGCCCGGTGGCCGAGGTCTTCACCGAGGCCAACCTGCGCGCCACCTATGGCGGCCGGATCGCCTTCCTGGGCCAGCAGGGCGCGGCAGCCTCCGCCGTCGGCGACCTGGCGACCGATGGAGTGAGGGGGTGAAGCGACGAGGCGACGAGACGACGAGGTGACGAGGCGTGAGGCGACGAGGCGACGAAGCGACGAGGCGACGAAGCGACGAGGTGACGAGGCGACGAGGCGTGAGGCGACGAAACATCCTCGCATCCTCGCATCCTGGACACGGGAACATCCATGGAGCTTCTCACAGCGCTATTCACCGACTACACGTTGCGCACCGTCGCGCTGGGCGCCGCGCTGCTCGGCGTTGTCAGCGGGGTGCTCGGCTGCTTCGCGGTGCTGCGGCGCCAGGCGCTGCTCGGCGACGCGATGTCGCACGCCGCGCTGCCCGGTATTGCGCTCGCCTTCATGCTCACTGGCCAGCGCGACCCGCTGGTGCTGCTGCTGGGCGCCGCGGCTGCGGCCTGGCTGGCCGCACTGCTCGTCCTCGGCATCACCGGCACCAGCCGGATCAAGGAGGATAGTGCGCTGGCGCTCACGCTCTCGGTCTGCTTCGGCTTCGGCCTGGTGCTGCTCTCGCTGCTGCAGAAGCGTCCCGACGCGGCGCAGGCCGGGCTCAAGAGCTTTCTCTTCGGCCAGGCGGCGGCTCTGGTTGAACGGGACATCGTGGTGATGGCCGCGCTCGGCCTGCCCACCCTGCTGTGCGTCACGCTGCTCTGGAAGCAATTCAAGCTGCTCAGCTTCGACCCGGAGTACGCGGCCAGCCTGGGCATGCCGACCGGCCTGCTGAGCATCCTGCTCACCACGCTGATCGTTATGGCGATTGCGATCGGCCTGCAGAGCGTGGGCGTCGTGCTGATGAGCGCGATGCTCGTGGCCCCCGCCGCGGCCGCGCGCCAGTGGACCGACCGGCTCAGCACCATGGTGCTGCTCGCCGCGGGCTTCGGCGCACTCGCGGGGGTGAGCGGCGCGCTGATCAGCGCCACCACCCGCGGCCTCTCGACCGGCCCGACGGTGGTGCTCTGTATGGCGGCGATCACCCTGGGCTCGCTGCTCTGCGCGCCGGAGCGGGGCCTGCTCTGGCGCTGGATCCGCGGGCGACAACAGCTTGCTCCAGTCGATTAACGTTGCCTATGGCACCCGAAGTTGAAGTCCAGCTGATTGCGGTGATTATCGCCGCGGCGTGCGCGCTGCCGGGTGTGTTCCTGGTGCTGCGGCGCATGGCCATGCTCAGCGACGCGATCAGTCATACCGTGCTGCTCGGTATCGTGCTCGGCTACCTGCTCACCCGCGACCTGGGCTCGCCGCTGCTCTTCGTAGGCGCCGTGGCAATGGGCGTGGTCACCGTCGCCCTTGTGGAACTGGTGAGCGGCACCGGCCTGGTCCGGGAGGACGCCGCAATTGGCCTGGTCTTCCCGGCGCTCTTTAGCATCGCGGTGATCCTGATCTCGCGCTTCGCTGGCAATGTCCACCTGGATGTGGATAGTGTGCTGCTGGGCGAACTGGTCTTCGCCCCGTTTGACCGCGTGAGCCTGCTCGGGCTTGACCTGCCGCGCGCCCTGCTGGTGGGCCTGGTCACCCTGCTGGCCAATCTGTTGCTGATCGGCCTGTTCTACAAGGAGTTGAAGCTGGCAACCTTCGACAGCGGGTTGGCGGCGGCGCTGGGCTTTGCGCCGGCGCTGGTGCACTACGGCCTGATGACGATGGTCTCGGTCACCGCGGTGGGCGCCTTTGACGCAGTGGGCTCGATCCTGGTGATTGCGCTGATGGTCGCCCCGCCCGCGGCGGCCTATCTGCTCACCGACCGGCTTGCGCGCATGCTGCTGCTCAGCGTGCTGATCGGCGCCGCCAGCGCGATCGCCGGCTACTGGGTCGCCTACTGGCTCGATGTCTCAGTGGCCGGCGCCATGGCGACGCTGAGCGGGGTCGCCTTCGGCCTGAGCTACCTGTTTGCCCCCGGGCGCGGACTGGTGGCCGGCGCCGCCCGGCGCGCGCGCCAGCGCTGGGAGTTCGCCCAGCAGATGCTGGCACTGCACCTGCTCAACCCCGAGGGCACCGCCGCGGCCAGCGAGGAGTGCAGCCCGAGCCGGCTCAGCGCGCACCTGCGCTGGCGCCCCGCCTTCGCCGCCGAAGTGGTGCGCCGCGCGGAGCAGGGC
>DAOUBZ010000457.1:0-3288 GCA_034432515.1 Chloroflexaceae bacterium
CGGCGTAGCGCCGCAGGGACTCCTCCAGGGCGCGGCGGAAGGGCAGGGCGTCGTTGTAGGCGTGCCAAAGCCGGGCGCACCAGGCCGCCCAGTCCCCCGGGCGGGCCTCGTAGAGCAGGCGGCCATGGCGGGCGATCTCCCAGCCCAGCACCGGGTCGGTTTCGGGTGACAAGAAGACCAGATCCACGTTCCGGTCGAGCATGGCCTCCAGTTCGGCCTGCCAGTCCAGCCGTTCGGCGGGAGGGGGAGCGGGGGTGAGCGCCAGGTCGTAGTCGCTCTGGTCGCGGGCACGCCCGGTGGCGCGCGAACCGAAGAGCGCCGCGACCACGATCCCCCGCCGCGCGCACCAGGCGCGCAGGGCCGCCAGCCGCTCAGCAGCGATCGCATCCGTCATCGTGCCTGCCTCCCAGACCTCACCGGTCCGGCAAACCGATAAGGTCCGAAGAAGTTTCATCCAGGGAGGGCGAAGCCCTCCCGGACCCTCCCTGTGGGTGGGAGCGTGGGGAAACCGGGTTTCCGCACGCCCTCTCCAACCCTCGCTTCCGGCACTATAACACAATCGCGGCGCAAACCTACCCGGAGAATGCTACGATACGCATCACGGTCGATCCGCCGTTTGTAAGGACGCCAGGAGGCCCGCATGCGCAGCGCCGGAGAACGATTGATGCGCCACGCTCCCTTCCCCGACCTGGAACATCTGGCGAGCATCTTCGCGCAGTACCCCGAGGTCCAGGCGGTTTATCTCTTCGGTTTAGTCGCGACCGGAAGAATGCACGCGGAGAGCGATCTCGATCTGGCGATCGTTCCGCGACCGGAAACGGGCGCTGTGCCAAAGCGGTACGTTTCAAACGCGCTTTATGGTCCGGCCTTCACCTCCACACCTCCACATCTCCACATCTCCACACCTCCACACCTCCGCACCTCCACACCTCCACATCTCCACACCTCCACACCTCATTATCCGGCACGATCCTCGTAGCTCGCCGGTACGCGCCGTAGGGTACACTGCGGGTTAAGGATGTCGCCTTCGCGCAAGCATGGGAACGCTATGGCCCCATCACCGTCTGCCACTGAGTCGCCGGCTCTCGAGGCATTGCCTGCGATGCCCTCATCCGAGCGCCCCCGCCGCTGGCGAACACCAGTCACCACCTGGCGCTGGCTCATAACCCTGGCGATTGCTGGACTAACCGGCAGTTTTTGCGTGATGCTCTGGATGGGCCTCCTGGCCGACCCCCAGTTGCATGGCGTCGATTTCTTGAGTTTCTATACCGCCGGACGGCTGGCGAATACGGCATCGCTCAGCGAGTTGTACGACCTGGACCGGCAACGGGCCGTCCAGCATGCGCTCGTCGACAGCACTTTCTTTGCGAACGGCCTGTTGCCGTTCATACATCCACCGTTTCTCGCGCCGATCCTTGGCCTGTGCGTTGACGGTGATTATCGGGCCTCGTACCTGCGCTGGGTGGGGATGATGGCTGTGGTGGCGGCCATTGCAGCCCTCATACTGGCCAGGGTGTACGTACAGGAAAACGAGCTCGTCGCTACTGCGCCTGATCCATCGAGGCGCGCCCGGCGACCAGTGTCAGGCGAGGGGCTGCTGGTCGTTGTAGGGCTTCTGATCTTCTACCCGACATTCATCAGTTTATTGAAAGGTCAGAATACCGCCCTGATCCTGCTGGGAATGGCTGGCTGGATGGCGGCCCTGCGGGCCGAACGGCCCCTGCTGGCAGGGCTGGCGCTGGGCCTCACGGTGATCAAACCGCATCTGACCCTGGCTCTGGGCGTGCCGATGCTGATTGCCCACCCCCGCGCCGCGCCGGGGTTGCTGCTTTCGGCGGGGGGCCTGGGGGCGCTCAGCATGCTGCTTGTGGGCGCGGAGGGCGTGCGCGACTACCTGGCGCTGATCGCGCTGAGCAATGCGGGCGAGGGGTTTGGCCTGAACCAGGATGCAATGTACAACCTCGCTGGCGCGCTGTTGCGCGCCGCGCCGACGCTGGACCCGACGGCGCGGAACCTGATCAAATGGGGCGCGTTCTTGCTGGGGATCGTAGCGATCACGTGGCTCTGGCGACGACGTGGTGCGCGCGTGGAAATGACCAGTGTCGGCGCAGCCGTCGTACTCACGCTGCTGGTCGCGCCCCATCTGCACGCCCACGACCTCAGCCTGCTGGCGTTGCCAGCGGTGGCGCTGGCAGCGTATGGACGAGCCTCCAGGCATGCGCTTGCCGTCTGGGCGCCGCTACTGCCAGCGATCCTCTCGGCGGCGCTGCTGAGTGCAATGCTTCTTCCGGAACCCTGGTCATACCGGGGCGTCTACCTGCTTACGGGCCTGCTGCTGGTCGGGTTGATACGATGTAAACATCAAGTGATTTTATGAAATCGCTGGTGAAATTGCCATCGATAAAGCGGTCTGGACGGTGATGAGCAGCCGGCCCGTTGCGGAAACGCTATCCGCTGGAAAGCCTTCGATCCCTAACGCGGCGCCGTAGCGTGTGAGAATAGCGGTACGAGGTGTCAGGCTGCGTCAAGGAGGGTGTGATGTCATTTGCACCGCCGCTGCCAGCCGCCCCCGGGGCCGCAACCCATACTGACTGGCGGCTGTACCGCCGCTGGGTGCTGGCGACCGCCCTGGGCGAACTGGTCGGCTTTCTCGCCCCGGCCACGGCCGGGGTTGTGATGACGCGGATGGTGATCGGCATGGAGGGCTGGCTGGCGCCGCTACTGACGTTGATCGTCGTGGTCGCCGCCGGGAGCCTGGAGGGTGCGGCGCTTGGCTATGCTCAATGGCTCGCGCTGGGCCGGGCGCTGCCGGCGATCGGCTGGCACCAGTGGACGGGGGCGACCGCGCTGGCGGGCGTGGTGGCCTGGGTGCTGGGCATGACCCCGAATACGCTGGTTGATGCGCTGGGGCTGGGCAGTGGCGCCTTGCTGCTGGCCTGGCTGCTGGCCGCGCCGGGCATCCTGGTCTCGATTGGCCTTGCCCAGTGGCTGGTGCTGCGCCGGCACGTCGCGCGCGCAGGGCTCTGGATCCCGGCTAACATTGCCGGCTGGGTCCTCGGTCTGGCTGCAACCTTTGGCGGAGCATCGCTGATCAGCGAGACCATGCCGATCGCGCTTGCGGTGGCGATCGGCGTAGCAAGCGGCGTGCTGATGGGCATCGTCGTCGGGCTGATCACCGGCCTCGCCCTGCTGGCCCTGGTGCGCCGGCGGCTCGCGGCGGGCTGATGCAACGTCCCTGGGGCAAGCGCCAAACCCCGGTTGTCTGGTGGTGCGGGCGGCGGAGCCGCC
>DAOUBZ010000458.1:0-5776 GCA_034432515.1 Chloroflexaceae bacterium
GCGCAAGCAGCAGCGCCCAGCGTGAGCGCAGCAGGAAGCCCGCCGCGACTCCCACGGCGAGTCCGAGGGCCATCACGGCCAGGGCCCGGGCCGAGGTCGCGGGGCCGCGCGGCAGCACAATGCCTGCGAGCGCCGGGACGGCGAGGCTCACCGCCAGTGGATCAGGCCTGCGCGCCTGGCTCAGCCAGCACCTGCTCGACCGGCCGGCGTGGTGCGTGGGGCATGCTGTCGGCATAGCCCATCCGGACCACAAGCTGCGGCAGCGCCGTGTCCAGACCGCACGCCTGCTGGAACTGCGCGCGTAGCTCGGCGACTTCGACCGGCTGGTTCAGGAATGCCGACTTGATATTCAGCGCCGTTGTCGTGAGCGCCAGGCGCTCATACACCTGGCCGGTGCGCACCCACGCCGGCCGGTCATCGGTTGCCGACGCGATCACGGCCACGGCCGGCGCGCTGCGCAGCTTCGCGGCGTCGGTGTCGGCCTGCTGCTGTGGCGGCGTGCCGGCCACGAAGCGCTGCCCCAGCCAGCGCGGCACCTCGGGGTTCCCGGCACAGCGGGTGTAGAGCCCGTCGCGCGTTGCTGGCGCCTCGCGCTTGTGGCAAGCAGTCTCAGGAAGCTGCGGCGACTCAAACGTGGACGCGAGGGGGTTGTGTCCATGGTGGTCCTCAATAGCCAGACAGAAAGCGGATAGCGTCGATGAACCAGTGAAACGCGATCGCCGTCTCGAGGTTCCGCCTGAGCTGCAGCAGCGCCATCGGCAGGCCGAAGAGGAGCGATGTCGCCGCCAGGAGGATCACCCCGCTCACCGGCTGTTCCAGGAACAGGTCCGCAAGATGATTGAGACTGTGCGGCACCACGGCCAGGATCACGGCCACGGTGACCGCGGCCCGCCGTGCTGCGGCGTTTCGCAGAAACGCCAGGCAGAGTGCCAGCACGAAGAAGCGGAAGATGACCTCCTCGTGTATGCCGGGGCTCAGCGCCGCCCATGCGCTGACGAGCGGGTTCTGGAAGGCGATCGTGCCGCTAGTGACATAGAAATAAAGGTTGTTGACGATCGCCAGCGGGGTAGCCAGGGCCATACCGACGAGGCAGCTGCGGCCGATCTGCGCCGGGGACCCCTCGAAAGCCGCGACTCGCGGGTCCTGCTGGCCCTCGAAGAGCAGCACCCCGCCGAGAAAACAGGCCCACGTGCCGAGGCCCTGCCAGAGGTTCCACCAGGGGCTCGGGTCGTTCAGGAAGTGCGACAGCCCGCTCACAAGGCCGAGTGCAAGGCCGATCAAGACGGTGCGGCGTGTCAGGCCTGACTGGTACCACACGATGACAACGGCCGCCGCCAGCGTTAACGACAATTGTGACCAGCCCCAGATCCGGGTGGTGTAGTTCGTACCCTGGAGCGGTAGCCAGTAGTTCAGGGCGTACAACGCCGTATAGACGGCGGCGATCGCGCTCACGCTCAGCCATGCGGCGATCGCCGGGCGCTGCTGTGATGCTACCTGTGCCTGTGCCATAGTTGGTTCCCTGAAGCGATAACGCCAGCCGGTTGGTCGTGGCGCCGGCGTGTACCGCTGTGCTTTACGCTGGTTACGGCGCCGGTAGTTCGGCGGCGCTGCTATCCACAGGCTGCACACTGATCAGGCTCACCCCGAGATCGCGCAGCCGGCTGATCAGACCGTACAGGGCTGCCTGATCGGGCACCGGGCCCGTCAACAGCGTGACAGGGTGTCGCTGCGTGGCGTAGGCGTGGGTGATGCTGAAACCGTCGAAGGCAGCTTCCCAGCGGTGGTCCAGATGCCCCGCGAGCCGAAAGCTGTACGTAGTCATCGTCGTACCTGTAACGCTGAACGCCGCCTCAGCGACCCACGACGTTGTAGGCGACGTCGACCACCGTGAAGCGGCCGTAGGCGAACTCGCCCGCTGGCAGCTGCCAGCGGGCCTCGCCGTCCGGGAGCCGGTAGCCGTTCACCGTGCGCCAGCCGCTCACCGGCGTCGACCAGCGCACGTGCTCGTAGGTCTTGCCATCAAGGGTGCGCGAGCGGTCGTCGGTGACGAAGTTGGTCAGCGCGCCGTTCGTGTCGAAGCTGAGCACTGCGGCGATGGTGTTGCCAGCGTTGGTGAAGGTCGCCCGCACCGTCAACGGGTCAAGCTCCTCCCAGATGATGGCCGGGTCGATCAGCGTCGCCGGGGCCAGCAGCACCATGTCGTTGAAGAGCGTGACCGTCTCGCTGCGGTCCATCTCGGGCCCGCGGGCATCGACGACCTTCAGCAATGAGGCGACGGTGACCTCGAAGGTGGCGTTGGGGCCGATGTAGCGGTGGTAGGCACTCGTGGGGATGCCGAACATCCGGGCGTCGACCAGGAACAGGCGCTCCGCCGGCACGACGAAGCTCTGCTGGTCGGCCTCCATCGGCATCCAGGCGCTGTCGGGGCCGTTGCGGAGCGCGCCGTGGAAGTGCAGCCGGTAGTTGGCGACGCGCGGCCGGCCGACGACCCCCGTGAAGCGGAGGTACTGCTGCACGATGGGGGGCAGGTGGGCGAGGTCGGCCTCGGTCACGGGGGCGACCCGGGGCAATGGCGTGGCCAGTCCCGCGGCCACGTCGTGGGCATACTGGGCTCGGTAGCTCCAGGGTGCATGACCCAGCGCGGCGATCACGGCGGGCACGAGGACGATCAGGTTGGCGATTGTGCCGAACCTGGCGTCGCTCCAGGAGGTGATGATCACGACCTGCGAGATCACCACCGCGCCGAGCGCGGGCGCCCACCACCGGTCCGGCGCGACGACCAGAAGGATGGCGCTCAGCACGAACAGCAGCGCCGCGGCGAGCCAGAGCAGCCCGAGGGGCTGGGAGATCGGTACGCGGAGTTGCTCAAACGACGCCAGGTTGAAGGCTTTGGCAAAGCCCATCAGGTGGATCAGGCCGTGGACGGCGACGATGACGATCAGCAGGTATTTCATAGCTCCTCCAGGGGCAGCCTGGTCGGCGTGCTTACCTGTAGGATAGCGCGGGGATGGATGGAACGGCACCATCCTGATGGATGGCGGGGCGGATGGAATCAGCGTGGCGCGGACGCGAGGACGCGATGGGCGGCAGCAGCCCGAGCGCGCGGGCGCGTGCTACCACCCACGGGGTGACGCGCGGACGCGAGGCGCTCGATCAGAAGGTCGAAGGACAACAAAGCGCGAAGCCCTCCGCTGGTCTTCGGTGCGTACACGCCGCCGTCGTGGCGCTCAGCAGGGCCCTCGCTCTGTTTTCAGCGTCGTGAGCGGCGGGGCCGGCGCTGGCCCCGCCGCTCAGGCGTTCGTGGCGGGATAGGTACAAACCGTTTGAACCGGCCGCCTCGCCGGGCCGGGGGGCGAGGCGGCGCGGGCGGGCTACTCGTCCGCGGTAAGACGGCGGCGTTCCAGGCGCTCGGCGCCGGTGAGCATGCGCACGGTGGTGCGCTGCAGATCGTCCAGGTAGCGGCCGCCGTCGCGGACGAAGAGCAGCGAGCGGCGCAGGCCGTTGCGGCTGACCACCTCCGGCAGGCCGGTAGGCAGGGCGGCGATCTGCTCGGAGACACGGTTCAGCAGGGAGGTGCCGAGGCCCAGCAGGTTGCTGACCGGGTCGGTGCCACGGGGTGGTCTGATCACCTCCAGGGCCATGCGGCGCATCGTCTCGGCGAAGCTCTCGACGCGGATTTCGCCCTCACTCCGGATCACCGTCTGGCAGGCCAGGCGCGTGCCGTCATTAAGTTGGGCCGGGCTGAGCCAGGCTTGCTCGATCTCGCTGGGCGGGCTGAGGTGATCGGCGCCAGCAAGCACCTTGCAGCGGCACGTCTGGCAGAGGCCGTTGTTGTCGCAGACAAAGCCGATGTGCGCGGCATTGCGCCGAGCGACATTCAGCACCCGCTCACCAACCTTGGCCTCCATCGCGACATCGTTGATGATCACCGTGACCATGGGGCCCCCTTTCACGTCTCTGCGATTCGCCGTCATCCTACGCCCGCCGGCGGCATGCGTCAAGCGCGGGCTGGGCCGGCATCAGGGCTACGTCAACGTCCTCCTGCCCGACGGCTGATGGTCCTTGAACACATAGCCAATGCAATGCCATCAAACAGCATTGGTACGCATGGTGCCGACGGGTCAGCGTGCTGTTGAGCGGCCCGCACGGCTCTGGAAGATGTACCAGAGGGCTGCGACGGAGAGGGCTGTGCCGAACAGGCCGATCACCCAGATCCGCTGGAACAAGAAGACAAGTGCTCCCAATAGCTGAGCGATCGCGAGTATCGCTACCAGGGAGGGCGCCCAGATCCTGCCTTGCCACAACCCGGTGGCACCAATAAGGAGCAGGGCCGCAAAGAAGATCACCACTGCGCCGATGAGAAGCGCTAGTACGGCGACCAACCCTCCCAACTCCGGCGCCGACAGGTTGTTCAGGCCAAAGATCAGGATCAATAGCCCGACAATGGCCCAGAGACAACCGTACCCACCCACGATGATGCCGAACACCCGGTTGCGGCCGGCTTGATGATGCCTCTGTGTGGCGTTCACCAATCCTCCTTCGCTCATGTGCAACTCATGTGCGAGTGCTTGCCAACGCTGGACGACCTCGGTGAATGTGCCTGGCGTTGCGGAAAAAAAGCTGGACCGCACCCAATCTACCGGACCATGGATGACGGATATTCCTCGTTGGCGTTGTAGAGGCTTTCGTAGCAGGCCATGGCGCGAGGCGCACCGTGGGGCGGACTCGCTTCCGGCGCCGGGCAGCCAGGTAGGCCTGCCACAGGTTCTCAAAGTTGACCAGCCGGTGTCAGCGGTTCCGGACCGTTTTGGCCATGCCACCTCTGGAATTCATCGTTGTAACGACTTTAGTCGTTCCCTTTGGCAGGACGGCAGAAAACAGGATTCAGCAATCAGAACTCAGAACTTTTGCGCGAGCAAGGGGGACACCACCACCCGAAACCTCGGTCGTTGCCCCCGATCTCGGGATGGCGCCCGGCCTGCGCCAAACAGCGAACATATGTGCTATCCCACGATCCACCGCGCACCGGCGCATCGAGTTGATCAGCTGTAACGTCTTTGACCAGCACCCCGCTCTGCGCCGGATAGCCCGCATAGCTGCTCGCCGTCCACTCCCACACGTTGCCAGCCAGGTCCAGCGCCCCACAGGCCGCTGCTCCCGCCGGGCAGCAGCCCACCGGCGCCGGGCGACGCAGGCCACTCGCGTTGTAGATCGCCAGCTCAGGGGTCGGCTCCCTCGCGCCCCACGGGTATAGCCTCCGCTGCCCGGCGCCATTGTGGGCCGCCGCGGCCTCCCACTCGGCCTCGGTGGGCAGGCGCACCACGTAGCCCGCCGGCAGGGCGTCCCCGAGCTGTTCGCTCAGCCAGGCGCAGAAGGCCGCCGCCTCGTACCAGGTCACGCCGATCACCGGCTGGCTGGGGGCGTTGTATGGGGACTCTCCCCAGCCCCAGGGCTGGGTGCGCTTTTCTGCCTGCTTCCACTTCCATCCCTGCGGGGAGGTAGCAGAAGTAGCCCTCAGGCTGCCCGAAGGTCCGGTTGCGCCGGGCCAGTTCCGCGCGCCATTGCGCCATCGTCACCGGGAAGCGCGGGTCGCCCACCCGCCCGGCCAGCGCCGCGGCGCGCTGCCGCACGGCAACCGGCGCCGCCGGCGTCTCGATGATCTGGGCGACAAGTGAAGCCGCCTCGCGATCGGCTGGCGTCTCGGTGAGGGTCTCCTCCAGCGCCGTCACCGCCTGGTCGAAGGATCCGGCCTGCAGCAATGCCGGCACGGAGCCAT
>DAOUBZ010000459.1:0-6146 GCA_034432515.1 Chloroflexaceae bacterium
CGTCTCGATCGGCGTCGGGATCATGGTCGGCAGCTTCCGCCAAACCGTCGTGGGCTGGCTGGAACAGAGCCTCGTTGCCGACGTCTACCTCTCGGCGCCCACCAATGCTGCCAACCGGGTCGACAGCAGCCTGCCTGCCGGGCTGGTCGAGCGCCTCGCCGCCGTCGAGGGGGTCGCGGCGGTGACTCGTTTCCGCGCGGTGCAAGTGGACGCCCCGTTCGGCCCCACCACCCTGGTGGCCGTCGATGCCCCCGCCGCCCGCGGGCGGGCAGCGCTGCGCTTCCGTGAGGGCGGCGGCGACGCCACCTGGGCCGCCTGGGAGGCCGGCGCGGTGCTGATCTCCGAGCCGCTGGCCTACCGCACCGGGCTGGGCCTGGGCGATACGCTCACCCTGCGCACCGACCGCGGCCCGCAGGCGTTCTCGATCGCCGGGGTCTACTACGACTACACCTCGGACCGGGGCGTGATCCGCATGCCTTATCGCACCTACCAGGCCAGCTGGGACGACCCGGCGATCTCCTCGGTCGCGCTCTACGCGGCGCCCGGCGTGGAGGTCGATGGCCTGATCGCGCAGCTGCGCGAGCTGGTGGCCGGTCAGGGCGAGCTGGTGATCAACTCGAACCGGGCGTTGCGCGAGGGCACCCTGGCGGTGTTCGACCGCACCTTCGCGATCACCGCCGTGCTGCAGCTGCTGGCGACGATCGTGGCCTTTATCGGTATCCTGAGCGCGTTGATGGCCCTGCAGCTCGAGCGGGCGCGCGAACTGGCCATGCTCCGCGCCAACGGGCTGACGCCCGGCCAGCTCTGGGGCGTGGTGCTGACCCAGACCAGCCTGATGGGCCTGGCGGCGGGCCTGCTGGCCATCCCGCTCGGCCTGGTCCTGGCGCTGGTGCTGGTCTATGTGATCAACCGGCGCTCGTTTGGCTGGACGCTCGACCTGAGTCTGGACCCGGCGCTGCTGCTCCAGGCGCTGCTCGTCGCCCTGGTGGCGGCCGTGCTGGCCGGCATCTATCCCGCGCTTAAAATGAGCCGCACCAGCCCGGCGCTCGCCTTGCGTGAGGAGTGATGCCCGTGACACGTGATGAGCCGATCGTTATGAATGGTAGCGTGACCCGTGCAACGCTGATCAGCGTGGCCCTGGTACTGATCATGGCCCTGGCGGCGTGCGGCCAGACGCAGTCGTCGCCGGCCCAGACGGCGCAGGCCGCCCCGGAGCCGATCCCGATCCTGGCCGTCTCAGAGCTTACGGTCGGTACCAACCGGCTTGCCTTCGGGGTTCTGCAGGGCGGTACCCCGATCAATGATCCGGACCTGCGCCTGGGCCTGCGCTTTGTCTACCTGGACGGGCCGGAGAAGACCCGCGTGCAGAGTGAGTCGACGGCGGTTTATCGTGGCGAGGGCCTGCCCTTCGGGCTCTATGTGGGCTACGCCAACTTCGACCAGCCGGGCGCCTGGGGGGTCGAGATCAGCGTGCCGCGGGCGGGCGGCGAGCCCGTGGTGACGGGGATGCGCCTGGACGTGCTTGAGCGCCCGTCTGCGCCGCCGGTGGGCGCGCGCGCCCTGCCGAGCCGCAACCTGACCATAGCGGATGTGCCCGAGTTGCGCCGGCTGACCTCGGATGCCAGTCCCGATCCGGACTTCTATCGCCTGACCATCGCCGAGGCCCTGACGGCCAACAAACCCTTCGTCGTGACTTTCTCCACCCCCGGGTACTGCCAGACGGCGGTCTGCGCGCCCAACATGCTCGTGCTGAAGCAACTCAAGGCCCAGTACCAGCAGCAGGTCAACTTCATCCACGTCGAGGTCTACCCCTACCCGTTCGGCGAGTCGTTCCAGGCCCAGCGGCAGGTACCGCAGATGAAGGAGTGGGGCTTGCGCACCGAGCCCTGGACCTTCCTCGTCGATGCCGAGGGAGTCATTCAGGCGCGCTACGAGGGCGGTATCACCTTCGCCGAATTGGAGCCGGCCCTGGCGCAGCTGGCCGCCGGCCAGCCGATCACGCCGCCGGTCCAGTAGGTCGCCTGGTGTACCCTGCGGTAATGCCGCTGGTCTAGAGTAGTGCTGGTGGATCATCGCGGCGGCGCCGTCGCGACGATCGCGGTTGATCGGGGGCCGTATCCGGCATCGTGCCGGGAGCGGGGGCGTCTCGCCCTCGAACGCGGATGGGCCGCGCTCGCTCCGAGCGGAGCAGCGGGACCGCAGCATTTCGTCTACAGGCTACTGACAACCGTCATCAGGGAGAGCAGGCATGGATGGTGTGCAGCGCGCAGCGGGGGATGGGGTGATCGACCTGCGGAGCGATACGGTGACGTTGCCGAGCCCGGCGATGTGGGAGGCGATGGCGCGGGCCGAACTGGGCGACGATGTGTACGGCGAGGATCCGACGGTGAACCGGCTGGAGGCGCTGGCCGCGGAGGTCATGGGCAAGCCGGCGGCGGTCTTCGTGGCCAGCGGAACGATGGGCAACCTGACCGCGCTGCTGGCCCATGGTCAGCGGGGCACACGGGTCGTCTGTGGTGACGAGTGCCACATCATCCACTACGAGGCGGGCGGCGCCTCGGCGCTGGGCGGGCTGATCTACCACCCGTTGCCAACCGCTGCCGACGGCAGCCTGCCGCTGGAGCGCGTTGGCGCAGCACTGGCGCCGCCCGCCGATGAGCACGAGTCGCCGCCCGGTGTCTTCTGTCTGGAGACGACGCATAATCGCTGCGGCGGCACGGTGCTGCCCCTGGCCTACCTGGAGGCGGCCCACGCCCTGGCCCGCGCGGCCGGCGTGCCGCTGCACCTCGATGGGGCGCGGATCTTCAATGCGGCCGTGGCGCTCGGTGTCGAGGCGCGGACGATCGCCCAGCACGTGGATACGCTGCAGTTCTGCCTCTCCAAAGGGCTGGCCGCGCCGGTCGGCTCGATCGTGGCCGGTCCAGCGCCATTTGTCGCCCAGGTTCGCCGGGCGCGCAAACTGGTCGGTGGCGGCATGCGCCAGGCCGGGGTGATCGCGGCGGCCGGCATCGTCGCGCTCAGCGAGATGGTAGCGCGGCTGGCGGAGGATCACAGCAACGCGCGCCTGCTTGCCGAGGGCCTGGCCGCCATCCCCGGGCTGTCCGTGGATATGAACCGCGTCCAGACCAACATCGTGCGCTTCGAGCTGGTGGCCGAGGGGCTGTCCCCCGCCGATTTTGTGACCGCTCTGCGCCAGCGGGGCGTCTTGATCGGCCAGTTGCACGGGCCGGTGCTGCGCGCCGTCACCCACTATGGCATCTCCGCCGCCGCTGTGCGCCCGGCGGTTGCGGCGGCGCGCGACATCCTGGTGGCTTGATGGATTGTCCAGGGTTTCAGAGGGTGGGATGATCGGCAACCAGCAGCCGACCGGATTACTTCTTTCACAGGCTTGGGCAACCCTGCTGGAGCGAACGGCTGAGCTCATTCTGCTGCTTGATCCGGCGGACCGGGTGACGGCGGCGAGCGCGGCGGCCCGGGCGCTGTTCGGCGCCGGCGCCGCATTGCTGGGCCAGCCGGTGCGCGCGCTTCTTGGCCTCGCCCCGGAGGCGCCGCTTGCCGGCAGCCACGTGCTGCCCGATGGCCGCAGCGCCAGCCTGTGCCTGAACCCCCTGCACGACGTCGCCGGGCGCCTGCTGGGTGCCTTGCTGCTGCTGCCCACCAGGTCGAACCTGGCGGAGGCCGGCGATCACCTTGATCCGCGCGAGCGCCAGTTGCGCGAGGTGACGCTCACGATCAGCAGCGCGCTCGAGATCGACGCCATCCTTGACCGCGTGGTGCGGCTCTCGATCGAACTCATTGGTGCCGATGCCGGTAGCCTGCCGCTCTATGATCTGGAGCGCGACAACCTGATTCCACGCCACCTGGTGGGCATCTCCGGGCAGCTACAGTTGCCGCCGATACGGCGCGATACTGGCGTGGTCTGGGAGTTGATTGATACGGGCAAGCCGCTGCTGATCAACGACTACCCGGCTCATCCGCGGGCCATTCCGGCCCTGCTGGCGCAGGGCGTGCGCGCGGTGGTTGCGGTACCGGTGCGGGCGGGCAACAAGACGCTTGGCGTGCTGAATCTCTACTCACGTACGCCAGGGCGGCGCTTCAGCCACCGCGGTCTGCAGTTGCTCGAAACGGTGGCCCGTCAGGCAGGGGTGGCGCTGGAGAACGCGCGGCTCTACCAGGCGGCGCTGCGCGACGCCGAACGGCGGGCGATCATCTACCGGGCCAGTCTGGAGTTCGGCGCCGCCCTGGCCCCCGCCGAGCTCTACCAGGCCATTCACCAGGCCACGACGCGCCTGATGCCCTGCGATACCTGCGCCATCGCCTTGCTGGACGAGGAGCGGGCCGAGATTGAGTATGTCTACCTGGTCGATGGCGCCGGCTCCTGGCCGTCGGAGCGAGTGCCGGTCACACGGGGCTTGCTCGGCTTCATCTGTCGCACCGGCATTTCGCTGCGCATCACCGGCTGCGACCCGGAGCTGGAGGGGTGGTTTGGCGCCGAGCCTTTCGGTGAGGGTGAGCAGCCCACCGGCTCACTGCTCGCCGTGGCCCTGCAGGTGGGTGGGCGGGCGATCGGTGCGCTCTCGGTGCAGGCCATGGCCAGCAATGCCTACACGACCGACGATCTCGATGTCCTGGAAATGTTCGCCGCCACGGCCGCGATCACGCTCCAGAACGCGCTGCTCTTTGCCCGCGTGCAGCAACTTGCCACCCTCGACCCGCTGACCGGGGTAGCCAACCGGCGCCATTTCTACGAGTTGAGCCGGCAGGAACTGGAACGGGCGGCGCGTTATGGCCACTCGCTGAGCCTGCTCATGATCGACGTGGACCACTTCAAGCAGATTAACGACACCCACGGCCATGGGGCCGGCGACCAGGTGCTGCAGGTGCTGGCCCAGCGCTTCAAGCACGGCTTGCGCGAAAACGACCTGGTGGGGCGCTATGGCGGCGAGGAATTCCTGGTGCTCTTGCCCGAGACGGCCGGCGACCGGGCGCTGCAGGTGGCCGAGCGGCTCTGCGAGCTGGCGCGGAGCGAGCCGGTAGCGACCGATGAGGGCCCGGTGGCCGTGAGCATCAGTATCGGCATTGTGAGCTGCGCGTGTGGGCGAGCCTCGACGATCGAACCGCTGATCGACCATGCGGATCGCGCGCTCTACGTGGCGAAACGCAGCGGGCGGAACCAGATCCGTATCGCAACGAGCGTCGGGCCGGTCCAGGCGCCGTAGGGTTGCGCACCCCCGGCAGCTACAACTGGTAGATGACCTGCCCCGCGGCATTGACGACCACATAGCCTCGGCGGGTGAGGAGCAACTGGTGCTCACTCGACTGGGGCAGCGGCACCTCGCGGGCGGCGAGCACCTCGCCATCGGGGAAGGTGAGCTGCAGGGTGGGCAGCGCCGCGGCAGACGGGGCGTCCATGGTTACCCGTGCCGCGCGCTGCGCCGGGCGCGCGGCAGCGCGGGCGCGCAGCGCGAGCAGCGACACGCCAATGAGCCCCAGGCCGCCGAGCACGATGGCGCTGGCCAGTGGCGCCTGGACGAACAGGCTGATGATGACAACGGCGACGACCAGCAGCGCGCCAAGCGCGACCGCAAGCTGCTGGCGGGCCGACAGCGGATGCACGGCACTCATTGATCTTCCTCCCGGCGACCGCCGGGGGCGGTGACGCCACACGGGTGTGCGGCACACACGCGCACACGCCTGGTAGGCTCAGGATACCAGGCGTGTGTTGTGTGGGCGCTAGTGGAGTGTTAGTAGCGCGTAAGACCTGAGCGGGCGCCGGGGTCAGCCCAGCAGGTCGCGATACTCGGGGTTGCGTCGGATGAAGGCGTCGACGTACCAGCAGACCGGTACGGCGATCAGGTGTTCGCTGCGCGCATAGTCGAGGGCGGCGCGCACCAGCTTCGCAGCGATGCCGTGGCCGCGCAGGGCCGGCGGCACGCCGGTATGGGTGAAGATGATCCGGTTGCCGTCGCGGCGATACTCAGCGACCGAGAGCAGGCTGTCTACGCTCACCTCGAAGCGCTGGGCCGGCTGGTTGTGGTATACGTGCAACTGATCAAGATCGATCGTCATGGGTGTCCTTCCATGGTTCCATGGTCGTTGCAATGTCTTAGGGGCAAGTGCCAGACCCCAGGTTGTTCGGTAGTGTT
>DAOUBZ010000460.1:0-3886 GCA_034432515.1 Chloroflexaceae bacterium
GCTACGCTGGCGCATCGCAACGCCAGATTCTTACCCCCTCCTCGCACCTGGCGGCGCCAAACCCCTGTGAGCCGTCAGTCTGCGGCGCTGGCCCGCGGCTGTGCCGCCACCCCGGTCCGGCGGACCGTTGGCATGTGCGTACGGTAGCTGATCGTGATCCGCCCCTCGAGCCGTGGGTTGATCGTCTTGTTCGGCTGGGCCTCGATGTACTCCTGGACGACGTCGGCATCGATCAGGAAGGTGTTGAGCTGGTTCGTACCGCCGCCGACCGATGGGTCGGCCTGGTCGCCAGCCGGCGTGAAGACGGTGTAGCCATCGCCGCCACCAAGCATGAAGCTGTTGGTCACGACCCGATAGGTCTTGCTCAGGTCGAGCGGCACGAATTCGTCACCTTCGAGGATCTCAACCTTGAGCACCCGCCTGCCGGGCCGCGCCGGGATGGCCGGTTGGGTCGAGGTGGCGGGGAAGGGCGGCTGCGCCGACGGGTCGTTGGGGTTCACCACGACCCGGATGCCGGAGAGTTGGGCGAAGCGGCCGGTGCTGGGCGGATTGCGGTCGGCGCCCACGGTGGGCCGGGGCGGCAGGACGCTGTAGCCAACTTCGAGCGCGGCTTTGAGCTGCGCACCCGTGAGATCCGCATAGCTCAGCGTATTGCCAAACGGCATGACTTCGCGCAGGCGGCCCACGGTGAGGATGCCCTGCGGCAGGCTGGTGCGGATGCCGCCGCCATTCACGATTGCGACGATCGGGACGCCAGGAGGGTTGCCGCCTGCTTTGATGATGCGGTCGCGGAACGCATCGGCGATCAGGTTGCCGATGGCCGTCTCACGGGCGCGCACATCGGCATTGGGCAACTCCACCAGCGAGGCGCCAAAGATCTGGTTGTTGAGCTGGTCGATCCGCGGTTTGAAGATCGTGGTGATCGCGCTCTCAAAGCCGGCATCTGCTGTCACTTGCGTGGCCGGCTCGCCCGGCAGCGGCTCGCGGCTTGCGGGCACATTGTTGGCCCAGACCGGCAGCACCGCGCTCGCCGCACCGACGCTGCTCACGCGCCCGTCGGCATCGAAGCCGACCACCAGGTCACCGATCCACTTGCCCCACTCCCAGTCCTGAACGACAACCACGTCGTCGTCGTTGAGGTCCTTGATGATCTGCGGGTAGACAGCGACGGGGGACGTGCCCGGGGTGAACGGCAGACCTGCCGGGAGCAGCGGCGTGTGTGAATGGCCGCCAACAATGATGTTCAAGCCGCGCACCGCCGCGGCAAGCGCCCGGTCACCCTCGTAGCCGATGTGCGAGAGACAGATCACGGTGTCGCAGTTGTTCGGCGCGCCACGCAGAAAGTCAACCTGGGCCTGGACTAGCGTGGCGTATTCGGCGTTGAAGCTGATATCCCGCGAGGGGCTGGCGATGTTGGGCGTATCGGCCGTGGTCAGGCCAAAGATCCCGACCCGCACGCCACTGGGCAGCGTGCGGATCACCGCTCGCGCCCAGGTACCGCCGGTTGTCCAGAGATTGCCCGCGAAGAGTGGCGCCAGCGGCGAAGCGCCACCAGCCGTGACGTTGGCGCTGACGATCGGGAAGGTGGTGGGATCGGCAGGGGTGTAGCTCGTCCCCGTGATGAAGTCGGCCAGCGCCTGGTCGCCGAGGTCGAACTCGTGGTTGCCGAAGGTGACGGCATCGTAGCCAAGCCGGTTGTAGAAGTAGTGGTCGGCCTGACCACGCCAGGCGTTGAAGTACAGCGTACCCTGGAACACATCACCGGCGTCGAGAAACAGTTTGTCCTGCTGGTAGGTGGCATTCGCCGTCCACGAGGTGTCGGCGCGGATCTGGTTGAAGATGGTCTGGCGACGGGAGACGCCGCCGAGGTTGCGCGTTCCACTGGCCGAACCAGCGCGGATGGTGATGCCGGTGGCCGGCTCGATGCGAGAATGGTGGTCGTTGGTGTGGATCAGGCGCAGCTGGCGTACCTCGGGGCCGGCAGCTGCGGTGACGATCCGCCAGCCCCCGGCGTAGCGGAAGAGCATTGCGCCCGCCCCGAGGGCGACGGCGCCTTTCAAAAACCGACGGCGTGACAGCGTGGTCATGCATTCCCCCTGCTTGCAGGCGCTACGTCGGGCGTGTTATAACGACGTCCGGTAGCATGCGATCGGCGGACACCCGCCCCGTGCGGCGCACAAAGGCCGCGGCCGTGTACATACGGCAGTACGAGTTCTGTAGTATACACGAATCGCGCCGATTGTACCGGCCCGCTGTAAACCAGTGATGATGGGAAGATTAAGTCCAGATTGTCAATCGCTAAAGGAGCCCGCGATGCACCAGGCCCCACCCTCGATCCTGGCCGCTTTCGTTGCCCATGCCACGACCGCGCCGGCACGCGCCTGCCTGATCTGGGAAGGGCGAACGACCAGCTACGGCGAGTTGCTCAGCCTGGCAGGCGACTGGGCCGCTGCGTTCACCAGCCTGGGGGTGCAGCGCGGCGACCGGGTCGGGCTCTTCCTGCCGAGCGGTGCAGCGTTCCTCGGCGCCTACCTGGGCGCCCAGCTGTGCGGCGCCGCGGTGGTGCTGATCAACACCCAGTATCGCCAGGCCGAGCTGAGCCACATCCTGGCCGATAGCGCGCCGCGGGTGGTGGTCGCCGACGAGCCTGGTGCGGCGCTCGTTGCCCAGGCGACGGACGGCAGCCAGGGCGGGGCGGCAACCCTGCAGCTGCCGGCGGGCGCGCTGCTGCCCGCCACGGTGCACGTGGGCGCCGGCCAGGCCCTGCTCGCCCGCCTGCCGGACGGACTGCCCCGGGCTGGCGAACTGGCCATCCTCGCCTACACCTCCGGCACCACCGGGCGCGCCAAGGGCGCGATGCTCACCCACGGCTGCCTGGCCGCCAACAGCGCAGCCGTGACCGCCGCCTGGCGCTGGACGGCGAGCGACCGGCTCTTGCTCACCCTGCCGCTGTTCCACATCCACGGGCTGGGTGTTGGCGTGCACGGCACCCTGCTCAGCGGCGCCAGCCTCGCGCTCTGGCCGCGCTTCGAGCCCGACGAGGTGCTGCAGGCTCTGGCCAGTGGCGCCTACACACTGTTCTTCGGCGTGCCGACGATGTACACCCGGCTGATCGCGGCGGCTCAGGCCGCCCCGCAGCTGGCGCGCCAGGCCGGTCAGGCGGTGCGCCTCTTCGTCTCGGGCTCGGCGCCACTCGCCCCACAGACCTTCGCGGCCTTTGCCGAGCTGTTTGGCCAGCGCATCCTGGAACGCTACGGCATGACCGAGACGGGTATGAACCTGACCAATCCCTACGACGGCGAGCGTCGCCCCGGCACCGTAGGTATGCCCTTCCCCGGCCAGGAGGCCCGCGTGGTCGATCTGCAGAGCCGCGCGCCGCTACCGGATGGCACAATCGGCGAGATCCAGGTGCGTGGCCCTCACGTCTGCGCGGGCTACTGGCGCAACCCCACGGCAACCGCCGAGGTCTTCCATCCCGATGGCTGGTTCAGCACCGGCGACCTGGGCTGGCGCAGCGCCGACGGCTACTACACGATCACCGGCCGCGCCCGCGAACTGATCATCAGCGGTGGCTACAACATCTATCCGCGCGAAGTGGAGGAGACCCTGCTGGCCCACCCCGGGGTCGCCGAGTGCGCCGTCTTCGGCCTGCCCGACCCCGAGTTCGGCGAGCGCGTGGCTGCGGCGATCGTGCCACGCGACCCGGCGACACCGCCCACAGCCGAGGAACTGGAGGCCTTCTGCCGTGAGCGGCTAGCAGCCTACAAGCGCCCGCGCGCGGTGTTCTGCGTAACGAGCCTGCCACGCAATGCGCTGGGCAAGGTCCAGAAGCACGAGCTTCGGGCACAGCTGGAGCACCGGGGTGAGGCGTAGCGGGCGCCGCAGC
>DAOUBZ010000461.1:0-2947 GCA_034432515.1 Chloroflexaceae bacterium
CAGCCGCCGCGCCGGCCCATCGGGGGCGGGCCTGATCCGGCGGTCGAGAACGGCGCGCAGGCGCTCGCGCTCGCCCTCCAGGCTGCGCAGGGTTGCGCGACACGCCTCGGCGCAGGCGCCGATCGCGTCAAGCACCGCAGCAGGGAGCGCCGCCGTCCCGTAGGCGACCTCGGGGCGGCGCGTCTCCAGCTCACGCTGCGTCAACTCCATGCCGCCCCCATCACGCTGCTCCAAGCTTCTGCTCCAGCTCACGCATCGCCGCAGTCAGCTGATCCTGGCGGATGGCAGCAGTCATATCGCCGCGGGTGCGCTCAAGCACGGCGCGCAGGGCATCGGTGGTGCGCCGCAGGCCCCCGGTGATCGCGTCGGGGTAATCGACCGTCACCAGGGCGCTGTAGACATCGTCCATCACCTGGAGCAACGCCTCGCCCCGTGCGGTCTCACCGCGCCGCAGCCCATCGAGGATGGCCCGGCGCAACTCGCTGGCCGCCTCGGCCAGGCCATTGAGATAGGGTGCGGGATCCACCCCGAGCGCCACGGCGCTGGGGGCCGTGCGCCCGGCGAGGAAGGCCAGCACCAGGTGGGCCTCGGCATACTCCTTGAGCGCATCCTGGGCATAGCCTGCGAAGCGGATCTCTGGGCTGCCGGCGGTGGCTGCCACGATTTGGGCGACGGTATCCGCCGCGAGGCCGAGCAGGCGCTCGGCCTCGTCA
Source organism: Chloroflexaceae bacterium (assembly GCA_034432515.1). Taxonomy (GTDB): domain Bacteria; phylum Chloroflexota; class Chloroflexia; order Chloroflexales; family Chloroflexaceae; genus JACAEO01. Next base: position 714 of record DAOUBZ010000461.1, read on the forward strand.
AACTCACTGCGATGGGCGGCACGAATGCTATTGGCGCAGAGCCGGATCAGCCCGCGCGAGGCGGCAAGCACCTGCTCCCGGGCGCCGTGGCTGGCCTCGATCTGGCCGACGCAGCCGGCCACCAGCTGGTCAATGCTCATGTGTTCTCCTGCTGCTCAGTAGCTGGCATTATACACGAGCCTGGCGGCCCGGCGCCTGCGCAATGTCCCCGGGGCAAGCCCCGGACCCCAGGTTTACACCGTATCGGGCGGCCACGGCCGTCTGGACAGAATCGCAGCCCATCGTGTAGACTTGCGGCTATGGCTGATCAGCACGACAAACACGCCTTCCTGGTCGTCGTCGCCCATCCCGACACTATCGCATAGGGCTGAACTGGTATGCAGCGCATCCTGATCATCGAAGACGAGCCAGAGATCGCCAACTACCTGCGGCGCGGCCTGGTCCTCGAGGGCTTTCAGGTTACCGTGGCGGCCGATGGCCCCGCGGGGCTCGCAGCCGCCCGCGAGACCAGTCACGACCTGGTCATCCTCGACCTGATGCTCCCCGGCATCGACGGGCTGGAGGTGGCCCGGCGCCTGCGCGCCGCCTCCGATATCCCGATCATCATTCTCACCGCCCGCGATGCCGTGGCCGACCGGGTACGCGGCCTCGAGAACGGCGCCGACGACTACCTGGTCAAGCCCTTCGCCTTCGAGGAGTTGCTGGCGCGCATCCGCGTGCAACTGCGCCGCCGCCAGGCCAGCGCCGGCAGCGAGGTGCTCCGCTTCGGCAACCTGGCGCTCGACACCGCGGCCCGCGAGTTGCGGGTCGGCGACCGCCGCGTGGAACTGACCGCCAAAGAGTATGACCTGCTCGAGCTCTTCATGCGCCACCCCAACCAGGTCCTCACCCGCGAAGTGATCTACGATCGCGTCTGGGGCTACGACTTTGGTGGCGAAAGCAACATCATCGAGGTCTATGTGCGCTACTTGCGCCAGAAGCTCGAAGCCGGCGGCGAACCGCGCGTGATCCACACGGTGCGCGGCGCTGGCTACATCCTCCGCGAAGATTGATCCACACCGCGCCTGTCCCCTACCTGTAATCTACGCCCCCTGGTCATAAGCCTGGCCCGGTGGTATGCTCAACTTCCCACGCTGCCGGGGACTCAGCCACGGCGCGCCCGGCGCGCGGGCGCGGGCACGGCATCGCCCCGACCCCAATCCAGCGGCCGGTCCGCACAGGACAGCTCATCCATGCGCCACGCCCCCATCGGCCAGCGGACCGTCGCATATCGCAGCGGGGCCCACATGCGCCTGCCAGCCCCCGGCCAAGCCAGTCGCCGCCTGCGCCCCCTGCTGGCGCTGCTGGCCATGGCTGTGGCTGCGCTGGCGGTGCCGTTCGTCCCCTGGCTGGCCCTGGGCGCACTCGCGCTCGCGGCCGGGCTGATCATCTGGGACCAGATCGCGCTGCAGCGCGATTTGCGCGGCCTCGCGGCCGCGATCAGCAGCGACGATGCCGAACACAAGCTCGAAGTCAGCGACGGCCCGTGGGGCGAATTGAGCTACGCGCTCAATCGCCTGCGCCAGCAGCAGCGCGCCGAGAGCCGGCTGCGTGAACTGCTGCCCGAGCTGCCCGCCCGCGCCATGGTCGAATGGCAACTCCCATCTGAAGGGCTCCCCTGCGATGTTGCCGTGCTGGCGCTGACGACCCCGCCCGGCGGCACGCCGGTGGCTCGCCTGCGCGCTGCCGCCAGCGTCGCCGCAGCCGCGGCCCGCAACTACGACGCCCTGATCAGCCGCAGCGGCGAGCAACTCGTCGTGATCTTCGGCGCAACCGGCCAGCAGAGCCCGATCAGCACGCTGCGCGACGCCCAGCAGGCTGCCCGCGCCATCTATCGCCACTGGAGCGCCAGCCCTGCCAATGGCCGCCCACGCCTCGCCCTCGCCAGCGGGCAGGCCCACGCCGTCGTCCTCCCCGGGCTGGGCCTCAGCGTGGTTGGCCAACCCGTCGAGCAGGCCCTCGCCCTCCTCGCCTTTGCTACCGAGACGCAGCTGCTCTGCAATGAAGACGCCTATCTCGGCCTGCGGCGCATCGGTATCGCGCCCGCCCAACCCCGCGCCCCCGGGTCTGCCGCCGGCGGAGAACGGGCTGGCATGTATGTCGTCCCGCTCTAAGAGCAATACCTTTCAAATAAGCTTCGCGCCCCCACCCCAGCCCTCTCTCAGGGGTAGGTTTTTTGGCGGATGGCGTCCTGA
>DAOUBZ010000462.1:0-11053 GCA_034432515.1 Chloroflexaceae bacterium
CCGGGCGAGCAACTCCTCGGCGAGGGCCGTGCCGAGCGCCTCGGCGCTTTCGGTGGGGCCGGCCTGCTCGCTACGGACCACCGTCGCGCCATCGAGCGCGCCCACCAGGCCGCGCAGGCGGAGGACGGCACCGGCCGCCTCGGGCGTGGCGTAGGCGGCGATCGGCACCTGGCAGCCACCCTCCAGCCGGCGCAGGAAGGCCCGCTCGGCCAGCGCCGCGGCCCGCGTCGGCCCATCGTCGAGCGGAGCGAGCAGGGCCAGGGTCCGCGCATCATCGGCGCGACACTCGATGGCAAGCGTGCCCTGAGCCACAGCGGGCAGCATGGTCTCGGCGGGGATGGGGCTGGCGCGGAAGCTCGCACCATCGCTGCGCAGGCGGCCATCGGGGCCGAGCAGCCCGAGGCGCGTCACCCCGGCGGTGGCGAGGATGAGCGCGTCGTACTGGCCCGCGGCCAGCTTGCGCAGCCGGGTGTCGACATTGCCGCGCACGTCGCGCAGCGCCAGGTCGGGACGCAGCGCGCGGAGCTGGCAGGCTCGCCGCAGCGAACTGGTGCCGACCACGGCGGCCTGGGGCAGCGTCGCCAGCGTATCGCCGCTGGCGCCCTCGGGCACCACCAGCACGTCCCGCGGGTCAACCCGCGCGGGGAAGGCGGCGAGGGTCAGGCCATCGGGCACGAGCGAGGGCAGGTCCTTGCAGCTGTGGACACAGAAGTCAACCTCATCGGCGAGTAGGGCCTGCTCCAGCTCCTTGACGAAGAGGCCCTTATCGCCGACGGCGGAGAGCGCCACATCGAGCACCCGGTCACCCTGGGTGCTGATCACCCGCAGCTCCAGCTCGAGACCGGGGTGGAGGGCGCGCAGGGCGTCCGCGATCATGGTGGACTGGGCCAGGGCGAGCCGTGAGCCCCGTGTCCCGAGGATGAGCCTGGTCATAGCAATGGCAGTCTTTCCAGGTCGCGCGGGCGTCTACGCGTCCGCGGAGGCTGACGACTCCAGGTTGAACAGATCGCGCACCATCGCGGCATAGCGCAGCCCATCGCCCTCGGCGGCAGCATCGCGGAGGCGGCGCGTCGGGGTATGGAGCAGCTTGTTGACGATGCTCCGGGTCAGCCCTTCGATCACCGTGCGCTGCTCGGGCGAGAGATCGGCGAGCCGGCGCAACGCCCGCTCCAGTTCGGCGTTGCGCAGCGCCTCGGCGTGCTCGCGCAGCATGGTCAGCGCCGGCACCGCCTCCTGGGTGCGGATCCAGGCCTGAAAGGCCGTGACCTCCTCGATCGTGATCAGCTCAGCGTGCTTCACCGCCTGCGCGCGCTGGCCCAGGGTGGCCCGCACCACGTCCTGCAGGTCATCGACGGTATAGACGTAGGCCCCCGGAACGCTGGCGACCTCGTGGTGAATATCGCGGGGCACGGCCAGGTCGATCAGCAGCATCTCAGGCGCCGTGCCGTTCCGCAGGTGGGACTGCGCCTTGGCCGTCAGGGCGTCGCAGATGTGTTCGCGGTAGATGATCGGCACCGGGGCGGCGGTCGAACTGATCACGATATCGGCGCAGGCCAGGGTTGCCGGCAGTTCTTCGAGGCCGTAGGCCGTGGCGCCATAGCGCTCGGCGAGCTCGCGGGCGCGGGCGGTGGTCCGGTTGACGATCATCAGGCGATCGGCGCCGTTGGCCAGCAGATTCTGGGCGGCCAGTTCGCTCACCTCGCCACCGCCCACCAGCAGCACCGAGCGACCCTTCAGTTCGCCCAGGCGCTGCCGCGCCAGTTCCACTCCGGCCTGCGAGATACTGGCCGCACCGAGGCCGAGCGGCGTCTCCGTGCGCACCCGTTTGCCCGCCGTCAGGGCATGGCGGAACAGCCGGTGGAGCACCGGGCCGGCGCTGCCGGCGACCTGGGCCTGCTCGTAGGAGGTACGCACCTGGCCCTGGATCTGGGACTCACCGAGGACCAGCGAGCGCAACCCCGCGGCGGTCGTGCAAATGTGATGAGCGACGGACTCGCCGCTGTAGAAATACAACGTATGGGCGAACTCGCGCTCTTCGAGGCCATGGAACTCAGCCAGGAAGCGCACGAGGCTCTGGGCCGTACTCCCCGCGTGGCTGACGCCATAGATCTCCACGCGGTTGCAGGTTGAGAGAATAGCCGCCTCGGCCAGCAGTGGCGGTCCGTCACCGGTCCGACCCGTGAGCCGGGTCAGGGCTGCAGTGATGTCGGTGGTCGTAAAGGCCAGCCGCTCGCGGATCTCCACCGGTGCGGTGGTATGATCAAGGCCGGCGAGAATGAGCTTCATGCTCGACCCCCAGCAATCCTCAGCAGGTGTGCTGAAACCCTCGTAAAGCTATGCGCTCGTGAACCACTTCACATCCGCAACAAGCCGCAACGGGCCGGGGGCGCACCAGCGCCGGTGCGCCCCTCCGAGGGCGCAGCTACGCGTCAGCCATTGCGAGTGCCGAGGCGGGCGCTGGCTCGTGGCCCGCCGCGAAGCCCGGTGCATCGACCCGGGCAAGAATGCCGATACAGACCACCAGGCCGATCGCCGACAACATGAAGACACTGCCGTAGGCGATGTGGGGCGTCTGCGTGAGCCAGAGGACCAGATCGCGCATGATCCCGCCGAGGGCGATGCCCACGCCGCGGAAGACCAGCTGGGCCACCGTCCAGAGGCCCAGGTAGGCGCCGGCGTGGCGGTCGGTGGTCATGGCCATCAACAGGCCGATGGCGCCGACGGTGTAGACACCGAAGCCGACGCCGAAGAGGAAGATGGCCGGAATGAGCAGGGCCTGGAGTTTGAAGAAACCAACGAGACCGATCAGAGCCATGGGTAGCGCACTCAGCAGCAGGCCGAGGCGCACAGTGGGCGTCTGCTGGTGTGGGGCGCGCCTGCGGGTGATCACGGTGGTAGCGATCATGCTGATCAGGACACCGAGACCCCAGAAGGCGTTGAAGCGGGTGGTGGCGCCCACGTCGAGGCCGAAGACGTCGCCGCCAAACGGCTCGAGGATGGCGTCCTGGGCGAAGGCGCTGATCGAACCGAGCGCCAGGAGCATGAAGAAGGCCCGCGGGCGCGGATCGGCCCAGATCATACGCAGCAGGGCCAGGAACGAGGGGGGCGGCTCAGCGCGCGTGTCGGCGGGTACAGCGGTGACACGGGGATCCTCGCCGGCGACGGAGAAGAGCCAGAAGGGGATGGCCAGCCCCACGCCGACCAGCACGGTGCGGAAGAAGGCCTCCGGGCTGTAGTGCTTCATCAGGGCGGCGTAGATCCCCGGCACGATCACCGAGGCAACGAGCAGCATGATCTGCGCGATGCTGAGCGCCTGGCCGCGCTTGCTCGGTGGTGTGCGATCGCGGATGAGCGCCATAAACGGGCTGCCGGAGAGCAGCGTGCCGATGCCGTAGACCAGGAAGGCCAGGGTGGCAATGAGCCAGCCGAGCAACGAGGCGGCATCCTCGGCGATGCTGATCGTGGCCAGCGGTGTCAGCAGCAGACCGACGACCATCAGCGCGCGCCCACCCCAGATGTAGGGCAGGCGATGCCGCCCGAAGAGCGGGTAGCTATCCGAGCGATTGCCGGCCCAGATGCTCAGCGGGGCCAGCAGGTAGCGCAGGGCCGACAGCAACGCCACCGGGGTGGCCAGTACCCCGAGATCGCTGATCAGCACCCGGTTCCAGACCGCCGAGGTGAGCATGTCGGCGAACGACGAGCCTACGTGGAATGACCCGATCTTGAAGGTGCGCGGCAGGTTGAGCTTCTCAGGCGCTTCGGACGCTTCGCGTGATTCGGTCGCATCGGTCGTAGCACGCATTGGTTCACCCCTGGTGTGTCAGGCGACGGGCCGGCATGGAGCGTGGCCGCCCGTCCCCACGCGGGTGTCCATCAGGCATCGCCCGCTACAGCGATCAACTGGCTCATCGACAGTTCCTGCTCACCGCGGAAGGCCGCCGTATCGATGCGTCGCAGGAGCACGAGGGCGACACAGAGCATCAGGCCCTCGAGCATAAAGACCACCGCATACGCGCCGATCGGGCTGGCGAGGATCGCGTTGACCACATCGCGGACCACGCCGGCCATCAGGTTGCCCAGGCCGCGCGCGGCGGCATCGGCGACGCCCCAGGCACCGATGAACAGGCCGGTGTTCTCCGGCGTGGTCATATCGAGCATCAGCGCCAGGTTGGTGGTGGTCGCGATACCGGTCCCGAACCCCAGCACGGCGATGCCAGGCACGAAGAGCGGCTGCAGGTGCAGCAGGCCGCTCAGGGTGATGATGAAGAAGCCGAGCGCCGCGAGGCTGAGCCCGAGCGCGGCGCCCGCCTTCTTGCTGAGAAAACGGCTCAGCACGAAGCCCTGGAGCAGCAGCGCCAGCAGGGTCGCGCCGCCCCAGACCGCGGTGAGTTGCGTCGTCTCGCGCACGCTCATGCCGAAGGCCTGGGCGCCGAAGGGCTCGAGCAGCACATCCTGGCCGAGAATGGCGGCCAGCAGCAGCATCAGGTAGACGAAGAAGATGCGCGCGTGCGGGTTGCCGGTGACGACCTGGATGGCCGCGCGGGTGCCGTGACGCTCGCCGGCCCGCGCGACCTGGCCGCGCGGCTCCAGGCCTATCAGGCCCAGGAACCCCAGGGTGAGGGCGACGCCGCCGGCCACGAAGAAGACGCGCACCAGCAATGCGGGCGAGTAGTGCTCGAGCGCGCGGCCAGTGATGATCGCGGTGGCGATCACAGCGGTAATCATCATGAACCACATCATCGCGATCGTCTTCGAGCGCTGCCCCTCGCTGGAGAGGTCGCTGGCCAGCGAGAGGTAGGAGACGACCGAGAGGTTGTAGCCCAGGCCCCAGATCGCGAAGGCGACGACCGCGAAGGCCAGGCCGGGCCAGAAGTTGGCGTCCATCGCCAGGGCAGCGAGCGGGGTGAGCACTGCCCCGCCGACGCAGAGCAGCAGCCCCAGCGCAATGTAGGGGGTGCGCCGGTAGCCCGCGATCGGGTGGGCATCGGAGAACTGGCCGATCACCACCTGCATCGGCGAGAGCAGGTGCGGCAGCACGATCAGCCCGGCCACCAGGCTGGCGAGAATGCCGAGCTCGTGGATCATGATCCGGTTCAGGATGCCCGTGATCGGCACCAGGCTCACCGCCACAGCCATGTGGATGAGGCCCAGCCGGAAGTTCTTCAACAGCGACATCGCCACTCTCCTGGTACTGGGTGTCGGAAGTCCGTTGTGGGCTCGCCAGGGCGAGGAGGCGACCGCAGCGCGTCATCGTCTCACAACCGGACACGAACTTCCGAAAAGCAGAACTAGTCGGCCGCCACGCCCTCGAGGCGCCCGGCGAGGCGCGCGCCAAGCTGGTCGGCCAGGCTGACCGCATTGCGCCAGCACTTGGGCACGCCCACGCCGCCGCGGTAGCTGCCCAGGAAATGCAGGCCCGGTCGCTCCCGCTCCAGCCGCTCCAGTTCAGCGATACGCGCATCGTGGCCGAAGGTGTACTGGGCGATCGCTCGCTCCCAGCGGGTCGCGTGGGTCAGTTCCGGCGCGCCGTTGATCTGCAGCACTGCCGCATTCTCGGCGATCGCCGTGGCGATCAGGTCATCGTCGCTCTGCAGCGCCAGCCCCGGGTTGAGCGCGCCGCCGAGCAACGTCGTGGTGAGCACCCGGCCAGCCGGGGCGCGCCCGGCAAACAGCGACGAGGACCAGAGGATGCCCAGGAAGCGCCGCCGCTCCCCAGAGGGCGCCAGGACCCCGAAGCCGTCCAGTGGGTGGCCGACCTGCTCGCGGCGGTAGCCCAGCTGCACCACCGAGACCGGGGCGTAGGGGATGCCGCGCAGGGCCGCGGCGGCCCCCGCGTCCAGTTCGTCCACCAGGTGGGCGGCAGCATAGGCCGGCAGGGCCAGAATGACCGCCCGCGCCTCGATCGTCTCGGGCATACGGTCACGCTCGACCGTCACCTGCCAGAGCGCGCCGGCGGAACGCAGGCTGGTGGCCCGCGCACCACACCAGACGCGCCGCGGGCCGAGGGCGCCGGCGATCGCGCGTGGCCACTCGGCGATGCCACTGGGGAAGTTGAAGGTGACGCTGCGCATCTTCGGGTCCTTTGGCGTCCCCGGTGCGGGCTTCTCACGCCCGCTCAGCATGCCCTTGATGACGCTCCCGGCCCGCTGCTCGGCCTCCCAGATGCTGGGGAAGGCAGCCTTGACCGAGATCTGGCTGGGATCACCGGCGTAGACCCCGGCAACGAAGGGGTCGAGCAGGCGCGCCGTCGGCTCGGGGCCGATGCGCCGGGCAAAGAAGCTCGCGACGCTCTCATCGCTGGCAGTGGTGCGCGGCACGAAGGGCTCGCGCAGCACGCGGAGCTTGGCGGTGCCGGAGAGCAGCGGCGTGCGCAGCAGGCCCACCGGTGAACTGGGGATCTCCTCGGGCTTGCCATTGAGCAGCACGTAGCGGCGCTTGCCGCGCCGGTCAGCGGCGATCAGGCGCGCATTCAGCCCCAGGTCGGCAAAGTCGGCCCAGAGGCGCGGATCCCTGGTCGCCGCGGTGTTGGGTCCCCAGTCGAGCACGTAGCCCTCGGAGGTCACACTGCTGCGCATCGCGCCGCCAACCTCGGGCGCCGCCTCGACGACGAGCACCTCCAGGCCTCGCTTGAACAAGGTGTAGGCCGCGCTCATCCCGCTGATGCCCCCGCCGACGATGACGACATCGTACGTCTCCATGGCCTTTCCTCCCCAGCGGCCCTAGATCGTCTTTGAGAAGAGCGGCCGGTCCGCCGTGTGTTTGAGATACGCGTCCAGTTCCATGCACAGGTTGCGTAGGAAGTAACGCCCCAGATCGGTGACCACGATCCGCTCGCCTTCCACTTCGACCAGACCCTCTTCGGCGTGGGCGACGACCCGTTCGATCGACTCGACCATGGCCTCATCGCCGGCATCGAGGGCCGTGCTGAGCGGCAGTTCGAGGTTGCACATCAGGTGGGTGATCGCGGCGCGCCGGCGGCGGTCGTCCTCGCTCAGCCGGTGGCCGCGCACGATCGGCAACTGCCCGGTGGCAAGCGCCTGCTCGTAGCGCCCGAGATGGGCCTCGGTCTGCACGAAGCAGCCGCCCAGGTCGCCGATGGCGCTCATGCCAAGGCCGAGGAGCTGGGGAGCAGGCCGGGTGGTGTAGCCCATGAAGTTTCGGTGCAGCCGCTTCTCGCGGGCAGCCACCGAGAGTTCGTCATCGGCCAGGGCGAAATGGTCCATGCCGATCCAGTCGTAGCCGGCCTCGGTGAAGCGCTGCACGGCCTGCTGGAAGAGCGCAAACTTCGTGTAGGGCGTGGGCAGCCCGCTGGCATCGACCCGCTTCTGATTGGGCCGGGCCTGGGGCAGGTGGGCGTAGCTGAAGCAGGCCAGGCGGTCGGGCCTCAAGGCGATCGCCGCGTCCAACGTGTGGCCAAAACGCTCCTCAGTCTGGTAGGGCAGGCCATAGACCAGGTCGAGGTTGACGCTGCTGAAGCCCTCGGCGCGGCAGGCGGCGAAGAGCGCCGCGGTCTGCTCGAAGGGCTGGATGCGCCCGATCGCGGCTTGCACGTGCGGGTTGATATCCTGCACGCCCAGACTGACCCGGTTGAAGCCCAGCGCGCGGTAGAAGGCCGCCTGCTCGGCATTGCCGATGCGCGGGTCCATCTCCAGCGCAATCTCGCCTTCACGGTCGATGGCGAAGGCGGCGTCGAGCAGCCCCATCAGCCGGCGAGCCTGGGCTTCGTTGAGGAAGTTAGGCGTGCCGCCGCCCCAGTGGAGTTGCACCACCCGCCGGCGCCCGCCGAGCAGCGGCGCCACGATGCTCAACTCGCGCTCCACCCGGTCCAGGTAGGTATCGACCACGTGGTCATGCTTCGTCGCCGTGGCATTGCAGCCACAGTAGGCGCAGCGCTCGGCGCAGAACGGCAGATGCACATAGACCGAGAGCGCATCCTCGGGCCGGGCGGCGACGGCCGCCAGCGCCTCGCGGTAGGCGCGCTCGTCAAAACTGGTGCTCCACACCGGTACCGTCGGATAGCTGGTGTAGCGGGGGCCGGGCCGGTTGTAGTAGTCGATCTGCTCCCTTGTGACGCGCACGGGCTCCATAGACTGATCTCCTCACAGCAGCAGCGCGCTCGCCCCCGGATCACCGGCTCGCGCCGCGCCAACTCCCGGCCCTGCCCCTGGCGACACGCTCATGTCGCCCCACCAACCACGATGCCCTCCAGGCGATCCTCCAGGTCCTCGTAGATCGACCGCAGGCGGTCGAGGGTCGCCTCGTCGGCGTCCCAGAAGCCGCGGCCATTGGCCTCAAGCAGCCGGCGCACCATGCCCGCAGCGGCGTGGGGGTTGAGCCGCGCAAGCCGCTCGCGCATTTCGTCGTCGAGGGCGTAGGTCTCGGCTACACCCTGGTAGACCCAGCCCTCCACCGTGCCGGTGGTTGCGCTCCAGCCATAGGTGTTGTTCAGCCGCGTCTCGATCTCGCGGGCGCCCTCGTAGCCGTGGGCCAGCATGGCCTCGTACCACTTCGGGTTGAGCAGCTTGGCCCGCGTCTCCAGGCGCACCATCTGGCTCAGCGAGCTGACCCGGTCGCCGGCGGTCGTTACGGCGTCCGAGACGAGCACCGCGGGGCGTTTGCCGCTCAGCCGCTCGATGCTCTTGGTCACCCCGCCGAGGCTCTCGTAGTAGGTGTCGATATCGGAGATGCCGACCTCGAAGCTGTCGATGTTCTGGAAGGTGAGCTTGACGCCGGCCAGCGCCTGTTCGAGCAACTGGCGCGAGTCCTTCCACTCGCCGCCCTTGCCGAGCGTGAAGCCCTTGCGGCTGAGGAAGGCGTCGCTGATCTGGCTGTCGTCCTCCCACGAGCCACTCTCAACCACGTGGTTGACGTGGCTGCCGTAGCTGCCGGGCGCATTGGCGAAGACGCGGGTGGCAGCTTCTTCGAGCGGCACACCGAGGGCCGCAGCCTGGGCCAGCGCATTGCGCCGCACGAAGTTGGCCTCCAGCGGCTCGTCGGCCAGCGCGGCGAGGCGGGCCGCCTTGTCGATCAGGCGCATCTGGCCACCCAGCAGGTCGCGGAAGATGCCGCTGACCGTCACCACCACGTCGATGCGCGGGCGGCCCAGATCGGCCAGGGGGATGAGCGCCACATCGGAGACGTTGCCGAGTTCGTCGGGCACCGGGCGCACGCCCATGAGTGCCAGCACCTGGGCCACGCCCTCGCAGTCGCTCTTGAGGTTGTCGCTGCCCCAGAGCACCACGGCGACGCTTTCGGGCAGCGCGCCGCTGTCGGCCAGCGTGCGGGCGAGCAGTTCGTCGGCGAGGCGCGTGGCCCGCTCCACCGCGACCGCCGAGGGCGCGCGGGCCGGGTCGAGGCTGTAGACATTGCGCCCGGTCGGCACGACCGAGGGGTCGCGCACGATGTCGTTGCTGGGCGAGGGCCGCACAAAGCCGCCGGCCAGGCCGTGGAGCAGCCCGGCCAGTTCCTGCTCGGCGGTCAGCCGGGCCAGCAAGTCGCCGAGGAAGCGGGCCAGCGGCGCCAGGTCGTGGCTCGAATAGCCCGGCAGTTCCAGCTGCGCCCCGCTGACGAAGTGGCGGATGGCCGTCTTGCAGGCCGCCTCCAGCGCACGCCACTGCTCCTGGGCCTGCAGGTCACCGGTCACACGCTCGCGCAGGGCGGCGTAGTCGAGGCCACGGCTGCGCGCCACCAGTTCGGGCAGCGTCGTCTCCGCGCCGTGGAAGTTGAAGCGCTGGAAGGTCGCCGTCAGCGCCAGCAGGTCCACCAGTTCCTCGGTGCCGGGCGCCTGGCCAAAGACGTGCAGGCCGGCGGGGATCATGCGCTGCTCCACCTGGAGCAGTTCGTGGCTGAGCCGGGCCAGGTAGCGCTCATCGTCCGCGCCGGCATGCGGCGGCGCACCCGGCTGATCGGGTGCCAGTTCGGCGCCGAGACCCAGCTTCTCGGCCAGTTCGCGGATCGTCGCGAGCATCCCCGGGTCGGGGCGCTGGCGATAGGCGTCGATCGCGTCTTTGAGCTGGCGCAGGCCCTTGTAGAGCCCGGCCTGCTGCAGCGGAGGCACCAGATAGCTGACCAGGGTCGCGCCGCTGCGGCGCTTGGCGATGGCGGCCTCGCTGGGATTGTTGACGCTGTAGAGATAGAAGTTGGGCAGGTCGCCGATCAGCCGGGCGGGCCAGCAATCGGCGCTGAGGCCAGTCTGCTTGCCGGGCATAAACTCGAGTGCGCCGTGGGTGCCGACGTGGACAACGGCGCTGGCGCGGAACTCGTGGCGCAGCCAGGTATAGAAGCCGGCGAAGGCGTGGTTGGGCGCGGCATCGCGGGCCATGAGCATGCGCATCGGGTCACGCTCATAGCCGAAGGGCGGCTGCACGCCGACAAAGACGTTGCCGAAGCGGCGGCCGAGGATGCGCAGGCGCTTGCCGTCGCTGAGCAGTTCGCCGGGGGCGCGGCCCCAGTGGGGCTCAATCTCGCTATAGGCTGGGAAGAGGCGCCGGTACTCATCAACCCCGAGGTAGCCAGCCACCGCCGCGTCGGTGCCGTGGAGCAGCGGCGAGGCGGCGGGGTCGCCGCGACCCTCGATCACCATCTGGCGCAACTCCTCGGCGTCGGCGGGCAGGTCAAGCGTATAGCCCTCAGCCTTGAGCGCGGCCATGATCGCATAGACACTCCGAAAGACATCGAGATAGGCGGCGGTGCCGACGTTGCCCAGATTGGGCGGGAAGCTGAAGAGCACCAGCGCCACCCGCTTCTCACTGTTGGGCGTATGGCGCAGGGCCACGCGACGGGCGATCCGGTCGGCGATCAGCTCCACCTCGGCGCTGGCCGGCACGAACGAGTCGGCGCTAGCGGTGGGGCCGCCAAAGACGAGCGGCTCGGCCGCGCCCTCCAATTCGGGCACCGCGACACTGAGGGCCGACTGCACCGGGGCCAGCCCGCCCCAGTCGGCGCGCCAGTCCTCGACCCGCTGGAAGGCCAGTGGCACCGGGGCGAAGTAGCCCACATCGAGGCGCTCGAGCGCCGCGCGCGCATCGGCGGGGCGGCTCTCGGCCGGCCCGCC
>DAOUBZ010000463.1:0-5970 GCA_034432515.1 Chloroflexaceae bacterium
CTTGCCGGTCGCCTTGTCGCGGGCGCTGACGTTCAGGATGCCATTCGCGTCGATGTCGAAGGTCACCTCGATCTGCGGCACGCCGCGCGGCGCCGGCGGGATGCCCTCAAGGCGGAAGCGGCCGAGCGTCATGTTGTCGCTCGCCATGTCACGCTCGCCCTGCAGAATGTGAATGTCCACCGCTGTCTGGCCATCGGCAGCCGTCGAGAAGATCTCGCTCTTCTGGGTCGGGATGGTCGTGTTGCGCTCGATCAGCCGCGTCATCACGCCACCCAGCGTCTCAACGCCCAGCGACAGCGGCGTCACGTCGAGCAGCACCACGCCCTTGACATCGCCACCGAGCACGCCGGCCTGGATGGCTGCGCCAATCGCCACCACCTCGTCGGGGTTGACCGACTTGTTCGGCTCCTTGCCGATCATCTTGCGCACGAGCTCCTGGACCACTGGCATACGGGTCGAGCCACCGACCAGAACAACTTCGTCGATCTGGCTGGGCTGGAGACCGGCATCCTTGAGCGCCTGGGTGACCGGGTTGCGCAGCCGCTCGGTGAGGTGACTGGTGAGCTGCTCGAACTTGGCCCGGCTCAGGCGCATCTGCAGGTGCTTCGGCCCGCTGGCGTCGGCGGTGATGAACGGCAGGTTGATCTCCGTCTCGGTCAGGCTGGACAGCTCCATCTTGGCCTTCTCGGCCGCCTCCTTGAGCCGCTGCAGCGCCTGGCGATCCTTGCTGAGGTCAATGCCCTGGTCCTTGCGGAACTCGTCGACGATCCAGTCAACCACCGCGGCATCGTAGTCATCGCCGCCAAGGTGGGTATCGCCACTGGTGGACTTAACCTCCACCACGCCGTCGCCGACCTCGAGCACCGAGACGTCGAAGGTGCCGCCGCCAAGGTCGAAGACCAGGATGGTCTCATCCTTCTTCTTGTCGAGCCCATAGGCGAGCGCCGCCGCGGTGGGCTCGTTGATGATGCGCAGCACCTCGAGCCCGGCGATCTTGCCGGCATCCTTGGTCGCCTGGCGCTGGCTGTCGTTGAAGTAGGCCGGGACGGTGATCACCGCCTGGGTGACCGGCTCGCCCAGGTAGGCCTCGGCGTCGGCCTTGAGCTTCTGCAGCACCATCGCCGAGATCTCCTGCGGCGCGTAGTCCTTGCCCGTCTGCGGGACATTGATGCGCACATCGCCGCGGGGGCCCTTGGTAATCTTGAAGGGCAGCATCTCGCGCTCGGTGCGCGTCTCATCAAAGTCACGGCCGATCAGGCGCTTGACCGAGTAAAGCGTATTGTCCGGGTTAATCGTCGCCTGGCGCTTCGCCGTCTGGCCGACGAGGCGCTCGCCGTTCTTGGCGAAGGCAACCACCGAAGGGGTCGTCCGGTTGCCCTCGGCGTTGGGGATCACAACGGCGTCGCCGCCCTCCATCACCGCGACAACCGAGTTGGTGGTACCCAGGTCAATGCCGACAATCTTAGGCATAGGTGTTCTCCTCATCACACAGCATGGCGCGTTGATCGCGCGAAAGCACTGTGGTCAGTGTACAGGCTTTTTACAAACTGCACACTAGCGCCGTGTTAGAGGAGTGTTGGAATTGCCGGCGGGCACACCACTCAACGCCGGCGGGCAGGTGCAGGCCTCGCCGCGCAGACAGGCCCAGAAGGCGCTGCACTGCGCCCAGGCTTCGTGGCGCTCGGCGTTGCCCAGCGGCTCGGCAACGAGCAGCACGCCGCCCGCCACCGCCGGCGCCAGGGCGATCTGGCGCCCATCGACGGCGACCAGCACCGCACCGTCGCTGCCCACCGCCAGCACCTCGGCCACGACCCCCACCTCCAGACCCTGGCTGCGCAGGAAGCTCTCGCTGGCCGCTTCAAGGCCCAGCGCGCCGATGTGGCCACGGGTGCCAACGCCACAACTGCTCAGCGGCTGCCCCTGCTGCACCACCAGCGTGCCCGCTGCGCCCTGCCGGCGCGCGCCCGGCCCCCGTTCGAGAAAGGCCTTGAGCGCGGTCACCAGTCGCTCCGAGGTGATGTGCTCAAGCTGGCAGGCCAGGTCATCCGCCTCTTCAGGCGCAATGCCCAGGTTCTCGACCAGAAAGATCACCCACAGCCGGCGCCGCGAGAGGATCTGCTGGGCCTGCGCCTCGCCCGCCGAGGTCAGCGTCACCCCCTTGTAGGGCTGGTAGGCCAGCAGCCCCCGCTCACTCAGCTTGTGGCACATCTCGTTGGCGGAGACCTGGCTCACACCCAGCCGGCTGGCCAGTTGCGAGACCGCCACCGGCTGCTCTGGCGCGCTGCGCAGCAACGCGGTCATCACCAGGTACATCTCCACGCTCTCGCTCATCAGCCCCTCACTGCGCTCGGACTTCGGGTCGACCTTAACCCTCGCGCCCGTGGCTTACGACCAGCATACGCCGCGCGACCAGCCCTGTCAAGCGTTGCGCAACGCGCAGCAGGGCCTGAGCAACGTCCTTGGGACAGGTCCCAAACCCCCTGTCGGATGGTTGCTGTTCCTCCGCTCGGGGTTGCGCCGGCTTCACTGGCGCTCAGGGTGACCCTCTGCTATACCTGAAGTTAAGGTATGCCCAAAAACATCAGTGTACGCCACGCTCCGCTTCACCGCCTGCGGCACCACCGGTGACAACGTAGGAAATCCGCGTATGGCCATACCAGCCGAGATGACCCTCGACCAGCTCGTTCGCGACCAGCGGGCCGTGGTGGTGCGCATCAACGGCGAGCGCGCCCTGCGGCGCCGCCTGCTCGATATGGGGCTCGTCCCGGGCGAGCAGGTCACCCTCACCGCGATCGCGCCGCTGGGTGATCCGATCGAGTTGACCCTCAAGGGCTACCGCCTCTCGCTGCGCAAGGCTGAGGCGCGCCTTGTCGTGGTGGAGCCCACATGATGCCCGCACCCACCCTGCCCCTGACCCTCGCCGGCGAAGGCGCCACCGTGCGCATGGTTGCGATCAGCGGTGGCGCGCGCGCCGCCCATCGTCTCGCCGAGCTCGGGCTGACCCCCGGGGTCAGCCTGACGGTCCTGCGCGACAACGGCAGCAGCCTGCTGGTGGCCGTTGGCGACACCCGCCTGGCCCTGAGCTACGGGCTGGCCCATAGTGTCCTCGTCACTCCCCTGGAGAGGAGCATCCCCGATGCGTGACCTGACGATCGCCCTGGCCGGCAATCCCAACGTCGGCAAGAGCACCGTCTTCAATGCCCTCACCGGCCTGCACCAGCACGTCGGCAACTGGCCCGGCAAGACGGTCGAGTGCAAGCAGGGCCAGTTGCTGCTCAGCCAGCATCGGATCACCGTCGTCGATCTACCCGGCACCTACAGCCTGGCCGCACGCTCGCTCGAAGAGCAGATCGCCCGCGACTTCATCGTGCGCGAGCGCCCCGATGCCGTCATCAACGTGCTCGATGCCGCCAACCTCGAGCGCAATCTCTACCTGACGGCCCAGTTGCTCGAGACCGGCGCCCGGCTCGTCCTGGCCCTGAATATGACCGACGTCGCCGCAGCCCGTGGCCTCAGCCTCAATCCCCGCGCCCTCGCCGCCGCGCTCGACGCCCCCGTGGTGATGATGGCGGCCAGCAAGGGCCAGGGACTCGCCGAGCTCAAGGCAACCCTGGCCGAGCTCGTCGCACGTCGGGGCCACAATACGCCCCAGCGCACGCGCCAGGAGGTATCACGATGAGCGCCGCCAGTCTGCCGCTCACTGCTCCGCCCCTGCGTTACGCGCCGCCGATCGAGGCCGAGCTCGAGTACCTGGCCGGGGTGCTGGCCGGCATCCCTGCCCTGGCTCAGGCCTACCCGTCCCGCTGGCTGGCCATCCAGTTGCTCGAGGGCGACGAAGTACTGCTCACTGAGGCCGAACGCCTGGGCGGGCCGGCGGTCAGCGCGGCGCTCAGCGCAAGCCTGGCGCGGCTGCATCCGCTCTATGGCGATGACCTCGACGTGGCCCTGGTCGACCAGCGCTACCGCTTTGTGCACAGCCTGGTCGGCACGGCGCTCACCCGGCCGGCCACCCCCCCGCTGACCGTCTCCGACCGCATCGACCAGGTGGTCACCCATCGCTGGCTGGGCATCCCGATCTTTCTGGCCCTGATGTGGGCGGTGTTTAAGCTGACCACCGATGTGGCCGGGCCGTTCGTCGACTGGATCGACACGGTGCTCAGCGGGCCGGTGAGTGGCTGGATCGTCAGCCTGCTCGGCGCCGTGGGCCTCGGCGGCGGCTGGCTCGAGTCACTACTCGTCGATGGCGTGATTGCCGGCGTCGGCGGCGTGCTGGTCTTCGTGCCGGTGCTGCTCTCGCTCTACTTCGCTCTGGCCCTGCTCGAAGACTCGGGCTACATGGCCCGCGCCGCCTTCGTGATGGACCGGCTCATGCACGCCCTGGGGCTCCACGGCAAGAGCTTCCTGCCGATGATCGTCGGCTTCGGCTGCTCGGTGCCGGCGATCTATGCCACCCGCACCCTCGATAGCCGGCGCGACCGCATCCTCACCGGGCTGCTGGTGCCGTTCATGAGCTGTAGCGCCCGCCTGCCGGTCTACATGCTGATCGCGGCCATCTTCTTCCCTGCCTACGCCGGCCAGGTGATCTTCGGGCTGTATCTCACCGGGATCGTCGTCGCGATCGCCATCGGCGTGCTGCTGCGCCGCACCCTGTTCCGCAACCAGCCCCCGGCGCCCTTCGTGCTGGAACTGCCCCCCTATCGCCTGCCCACACTACGCGGCGTCTGGCGCCAGATGTGGGAGCGCACTTCCTCGTTCCTGCGCAAGGCCTGGACGATCATCCTGGCGACGAGTATCGTGGTCTGGCTGCTGCTCGCCATCCCCCTCGGCAGCGCCGGGCGCTTCGCCGATACACCGGTAGAACGCAGCGCCTTCGCAGCCGTCTCCGGCGCGGCGACACCGGTCTTTGCCCCCCTGGGCTTCGGCGGCTGGGAGACAAGCGGCGCGCTGATGACCGGCTTCGTGGCCAAAGAGGTCGTGATCGGCACCCTGGTGCAGACCTACGGGGTCGCGGCGGCGGAGCAGGCGCTACCGGAGCCGACCACCTTCAGCGACGACCTGCTGAGCATCGCCGGCGGCTTCGTGAGCGCCGCTGGCGACGCGCTGCGCGTGCTGCCCGCCCTGGTCGGCATCGATCTCACGACAGCGGAGGAAGCAGAAGCGCCGGAGGGCCTGGCCACGGCGATCCGCACCGGCTTCGAGACGAGTAGCGGCGGGCACGGCACCCTCGCGGCGCTGGCCTTCCTGGTCTTCGTGCTGCTCTACACGCCGTGTATGACTGCCGTCGCGGCCGCGCGCCACGAGTTCGGCAGTCACTGGATGTGGGTGAGTATCATCGGCCAGTTTGTCATAGCCTGGCTCGCAGCACTGCTGGTCTTCCAGGGCGGGCGGCTACTGGGGCTGTAGCCGATTGCCGATAGCGAATGAGGAAGCTAACGATGCTTCACCAGGTCCTCCAGGCCTTCGAGACGGCCACCGGCCCGGTCTCACTCGACGAACTGAGCCGCGAGTTGGGGATCGAGCGCGGCGCGCTGGAGGGCATGATCGCCTTCTGGGTGCGCAAGGGCCGCCTGCAGGACAGTGCCGGCACGGTCTGCAGCGGCAGCTGTGGCAGCTGTGGCGCCGCGCCGGGCGGCTGCACGTTCAACCAATCCGCTCCACGGACGATCACGCTGCTGGAGCGTAGCACGAAAGCCCCGGAATCAGGCTAAGAGCCTATCCGAATAACTCAGGACACCGAAAAACTGCATCCTGAGCCTTCGTCCCGGCGGATCGCGAGCCTGTCGAGCCCCGGCCCGAGCCGGGACGAGGGCGGCAGGCCGGGGTAGCGCGCAGCGCGTATCGAAGGGGCGGTTTTTCGGATAGGCTCTACAGCACCCCTGCCCCCCCTTTCAGGGGTAGAGTTTTTGGGGGTTAACGACCCAGGTGTAAAGGATTAGTGAAGGCGGTTCAGCCGTCTGGTACGATGCGGTT
>DAOUBZ010000464.1:0-9265 GCA_034432515.1 Chloroflexaceae bacterium
CCTACCTCGACGGTGCCGCGGGCGGCGCCCGCTGGAGCGGCGCCACCGCGGCGCTGATCTTCCCCCAGGCCGGGCTGCCCGGCGAGGTCAGCGTGCGGCTCCGCGGCTGGCGCGCCGACGGCCCCCCGCCCGAGGTCACCCTGCTGCTGAATGGGGTGACCGAGCTGGAGCGCTTCACCGCCAGTGGCGCCTGGGAGGAGCGCCGGGTGCCGATCCGCGGCGGCTGGCGCAAGGCGACCGACTTCTTCGTTGAGTTGCGTGCCGATACGACCCGGCTCGCCGATGGGCGCGAGGTGGGCGTGCTGGTCGATCACGCCGTCTATCGTGTGGGACCAGGGCTGATCGTGCCCTACCCCACCCAACTCGTGTATGCCGCGGCCGTGGGAACACTGCTCTGGGCGTTGCTGCGCCCCCGCTCCGCCACCCCCAGCGGCACGGCCGGCCGGCTCTGGGGCACGCCTGCGCCCTACCTGCTGGCCTATGGCGTAGCCTGGCTGCTGTTCTACCGGCTTCAGCCGCCGCTCTACCCCTACCCGCTGCGCGCGCTGCCGCCGCTGACCGTCCTGGCGCTTGCCGGCATGCTGGTGGTGCGCGACGGGCCGGCCCTCGCCGCGCGCCTGCCGCGCCTGGTCGGCGTGCTTGCCCCGGTCGTGGTGATCGCTGGCTGGACGGGTGCGACCCTGCTGCTGGCGCGGGGCCACGTCACGCTCTCGCGCCCCGGGGTCGAGAATGACTTTCGGGTCTTTGCCACGCGCGAGACACTCGCCCAGGTGTTCAGCGCCGACGGCTTCTACAACCTTGGCTACCCGTTGCTGCTCTGGCTCACCCGGCCGTTCTTCGCGGGCAACGCCTTCCTCGCCGGGCGCGTGCTGGCGGCACTCAGCGGGGCCGTGCTGCTGGCGGCCGGCTACTGGCTCGCCCGCGGTCTGCTCCCGCCCGGCCCGGCGCTCGTCGCCCTGCTGGCGCTCGCATTGAACGGCCTGGTCGCCCAGTACGGCCTGTACGTGGGCAGCGACATGCCCTTCGCGGCCTGTGCGGCGCTGGCCACCGCCGCCCTGGCGGCGACGCTCACCGCACCCGAGGCCGGCGCGCGCCGCCGCATCCGGCTCGCCGCGCTGGCCGGGCTCTGTGGCGGGCTGGCTTTCCTGATGCGCCACCCCGGGCTGCTGCTCCTGCCCTGGGGCGTGGTCGTCTTGTTGCTCGCGGCGTGGTGGCGCAGCCCGGCGGGCCGCGCGGGCCGCTACGATCCGGTGCTCGCCTTCGGTGCCGCCTTTCTGCTGGCCATGCTGCCACAGCTGATCGTCAACACCGCGCAGGCTGGCCAGCCGTTCTACAACCAGCAGGCCAAAAACATCTGGCTGGCTGTCTATGGCAATACCGACTGGGGCCGCTGGGAGGAGGCGCCGAACGACATCGGGCTCGCCGAGGTGGTGCTGCGTGATCCGGCCCGCTTCGCTGCGAACTGGTGGCGCAACGTTGTGGGCTACACCGGCAGCGGCGCCGAGGATACGAGCGAGTTTGGGCGCGCGATCCAGCTGCGCTTGCTGGGCTGGCCCGCCAACTGGCTCGCCGCGGCGGGGCTGCTGGGCTGGCTGCTGCTGCTGCTGCGCACGTGGCGCCGGGCGACCGACGGGCACGCGCCGGTCCGCGCGGCGCTGCTGCTGCTGATCGCCGGCTACGTTGCCGCGGTGAGCACCGCTTTCACCCTGCAGCGCTTCTTCCTGCCGCTGGCCCCGCTCTACGCCGTGGCGGCGGGCTGGTGCCTCTGGCGGCTGGCCCGCGGCGGGCGGGCGCTGCTCGCTACGAGCCTGGTGCTGGTTGTGGTACTATGGGGCGGCTATGGCGCGGGGGCACACTACGTGCTGGCGCAGCAGCCCGCCGACGAGGTGGCAGCGGTGCGGCTGGTTGAAGCCGCAACTGCGCCTGGCGACCTCATCGCAGCGCGCGTCTCGGGCCGCCTGCCGCTGGCGAAGTACTCGGCCCTCGCCCACCGCGTGGTCGACTGGCCGGGCGCGTCGCAGCTGGATGTGCCGGTGACGCCCGCCGACCTGGCGGCAGCGCGGGCAGCCGGGGCCAGCTACCTGCTCTGGGACGAGGCGACGGGCCCGCCACCGCTGCCCGATCCGGCAACGGCGCTGGTGAGTACCAGTGGGCGCTACGGGCTGTACCGGCTGGACACGAACGGCGAAGCAAAGGCATGCACACCGCACCGGCCACAACCTCTGGCGGCAAGGCAACCGGCACCACCCGTGGCGTAGCGCTCGCGCTGCCGCGCGTTTCGGCCACCGTGCTCTACCTGGCGGCGCTGGTGCTGCTGGGCCTGGGCCTGCGGCTGTGGTTCATCGCGGTCAACGACATCGATCCGCGCTTCTCGGCGGCCGATGATGGCGACTACTACCAGCGGGCGCTGCGCCTGGCGGCCACCGGCGAATACCTGGACAACTCGTGGCTGATCCGCCCGCCCGGCCACGTCTTTTTCTTCGCCGCGATGCTGAAAACAGCGATGCTCCTGGGCGATCCGACCCTGGGCATCGCCATGATCCGCGGCGTGCAGGTGGGACTCTCGCTGCTGCTCATCCCCGTGGGCTACGACATGGCCCGGCGCCTGTTCAGCCGGCAGGCAGGCTTGATCTTCGCGACTGTGCTGGCGGTCTGGTTTCCGCTGGTCGAGTTGCCGGCGCTGATCCTGAGCGAGCCGCTCTTCTTCTTTGCGCTGGTGCTGAGTTGCTGGGCGCTGGTGCGCTGGCGCGACAGCCGGCGCTGGCCCTGGCTGGCCGGCGCCGGCGCGGCGCTGGCCGTGGCGGCCCTGGCCCGCTCGCCGGCACTCTACGCGGCCGTCTTTGTACTTGGGTTCCTGCTGTGGGAAACGGGTAGGGGTGAGCAGGGTCCGCCTGGCCCGCGCAGCGTACGCTGGCGGCAATGGCTGCGGCGCTTCGTGGTCGCTGCCGTGGTCTTCCTGCTCCCCTTCGCCGGCATCATCGCCCCGTGGACGATGCGGAACTATATCACCTACAACCGCCTGATCATCATCGACACCCTCGGGCCGGTGAACCTGTGGATGGCGATGAGCGACGCGGTCAACACGGGCCGCGGTGAAGGCGAGGCCAAGGCTATGCTGGCCGCCATTCCCCAGGAGGAGCGCCAGGCCTTCGTCAGCGCCGATATCCGGCGCATCTTGAATGAAGAGCCGTGGCGGCTCACGCGTAACTTCTGGCCCCATTTTCAGCATATCTGGAAGGCGCAGTTCGTTGAGGATTACTTCGTCAAAGTCAGTTTCTTCACCCGGCCGCTGCGCGAGGTATGGCTCCTCGGCGCCCTGGGCGACCTGCTCTGGCTGATCTTCAGTACGGCGAGCGTCTTTGCGCTGGCCGCGCGACCGCGTGAGGGCGGCTTCCGGCTGCTGGCCCTGGGCTGGATCGCCTACTCGTGCCTGACGGTGATGCTCATCCACGTTGAGCCGCGCTACCTGCTGCCGATCTGGCTGTTTATGGCCCTCTATGGCGCGGCGACGCTGGGGGCGCTGTGGAACTGGCTGGCCCTACGGCGGCGTGATGGAGCGGCGGCGCGCGCTGCCGCCCGCGCCTACCTGCGCTCACCCTGGGGCCTGGCGGGTATGCTCCTCTGCGCAGCCTTCCTGTTCCTGGTCTTCAGCTATCGCGACTACCCACGGATTATCGCGGCTGGCGTAGAGCGCGAGTGGCACCGCGCCGCTGCGCTGAGCGCCTATCGCCAGGGCGACCGCCCCGGCGCCATCGCCGCCTACGAGCGCATGCTTGCCGCCGACCCCGACTTCGTAGATGGTCGTGCCGAACTGGCGCTGCTCTACCTGGAACTGGGCGACCACGATCGGGCCTGGGACGCGCTCGGCACGCGCCATACCCACCGCGGCGACGTGGTGCGCGGCGCGCTGGCACGGGCCCAGGGCAATCACGAACTGGCGCGGCGCTACTTTGAAGACGCCGAGGTGCGCGCCGGCGAGGATGTGCAGAAACTAGCTATGGAGTGGCTGCGCCCCGCCCCGCTCACCAGGCTCCAGCTCGGCGATGGGCTTGACTTCGGCTACCTCGACGGCTTCTCCTTTGGTGAGACGCTGGCCGCTGGTCCCGGGGGACAGCCAGCGACCTATCGCTGGCTCCAGGGGCGGGGCATCATCCGGCTGCCCCTGCCCGCGCCGCTCGCCGAGGGGGCCGTGGTCCGCCTGCGGGTGGCCGGCGGCCCGCGCGGAGATACGCCGCTGACCCTCGAGTTGGGCGATGTGCGCCTGACCCTGCCGGCGCGTGGCAGTGAGTGGCGAACCTACCGGGTGGCCGTGCCCACGAGCCTGGTCGGCGCGCAGCACCTGGAACTGCAGCTCTCGGCGCCGACCTTCATCCCCGTCCAGCTGAACCCCGCAAGTGGCGATGCGCGCCTGCTGAGTGTCATGGTCAGCGACGTAACTGTGGAGTAGGCGTCAGGCATGGTTCAGATCAGCGTGCCAGGTTGCGAGGAGGCGCTAACGCGCGGACGCGATCGTATCGTCTCCTCGTGTTACGCATCCGCTCAGCGTGCCAAGGTTGCGAGGAGGCGCTGACGCGCAGACGCGATCGTAGCGCCGCATCGCGTCACGCATCCTCGCTACGACGGTCAAGTAGGAATGGCCGATTCTGCTACATTGCGGTACGTCCGGCGCGGCTGCAGGAGCAACGATGAGCGCAACGACGGTTGACCATGGAACCCGGCGCAGCTCGATGCAGAGCTATCCGTTCACCGTCAGCGTGGTCATGCCGGCCTTCAACGAGGCCCACGGCATTGCGGCGGTGGTGCAGCGGGTGCGCGCCGTGCTGCCCGAGGCCGAGATCCTGGTGGTCGACGACGCCTCCAGCGACGATACGGCCGCTGCCGCCGCCGCTGCCGGCGCCCGGGTCGAGCGACACCCCACCAACCGCGGCAATGGCGCCGCGGTCAAGACCGGCATCCGGCGGGCCAGCGGCGAGGTGGTGCTGCTCATGGACGCCGATGGCCAGATGGATCCACGCTACATCCCCGACCTGCTCGGCGGCATCGCCGCGGGCTACGATATGGTCGTCGGGGCTCGCACCAGCGCGACTCAGGGCGACAGCCTTGCGCGCCGGCTCGGCAACCGCGCGCTCGACGCGCTCGGCGCCTACCTCGTTGAGAGCGAGGTGCGCGACCTCACCAGCGGCTACCGCGCGATGCGGCGCGACGTGATCATGGAGTTTTTGCACCTGCTGCCCAACCGCTACTCCTATCCCACCACCAGCACACTGAGCCTGCTCAAAGCTGGCTACAACGTCGGCTTCGTCACGATCGAGGGCCAGCCGCGCCGGGGGGGACGCAGCGGCCAGAAGCTGCTCAAGAACGGTGTGCGCTTCGGGCTGATCATCCTGCGCATCATCTCGCTGTTCGCCCCGCTGCGCGTCTACTTCCCCGTCGCGCTAGGCATGTTCGTGCTGAGCCTGCTCGCCTACATCGCCAGTGTGGTGGTCAACGGCGTATGGCTCAAGATCCCCAACGCCACGGCGGCGCTCTTCGTGGGCGGCATCGTCGTCTTCATGTTCGGCCTGCTGGCCGAACAGGTGGCTGCCCTGCGCTTCCAGCGGCGCAAGCCGTAGCATGAAGAAGACCCTGCCGTTGCTGCTGCGCCTGCTCGGTCCGGCGCTGCTCATCATCTTCCTGGCCAACGCCAACCTCGGGCAGCTCTGGGAGACGATGCGCACCGCGCGGCCGTGGCCGATTCTGCTCTCGCTGCTGCTCATGCCGCCGTTCGTGCTGATCAAGGCCTGGCGCTGGCTGCGGATCATGCGCGAACTGGGCCTGCAGTTCGACTACCGCACCGCCGCGGGTGTCTACACCGTGGGGCTGTTCTATGGCGCCACCACCCCCGGTCAGGCCGGCGACCTGCTCAAGGCGGTCTACGTGCGTGAGCGAGGCCAGCCGATCGCCCCGGCGATGCTCAGTGTGGTGCTCGACCGGCTCTTCGACCTGCTGCTGATGGCCGTGTTCGCCACGATCGGCATCTTCGCCCTGGGCCGGCTGCTGCCCAGTCGCGAACTGCAGACGGTCCTGGTCATCGCCATGGGCCTGGGTCTCGCGGTCCTGACCGTGGTGCTGGTTGCGCGCGGGCCGCGGACCTGGGTGCTCACCGTGGCGCTGCCGCGCGTCGCACCGGGCCTGGCGGTGTCGCTCACGCGCTGGAACAGCCAGCTTCACGGGCTCAGTCTGCGCCCGGCGCTGGTGGCCGAACTGGCGCTCCTGTCGCTGGGCTCGGCCTCTTTCACGTTTTTGCGCCTCTGGCTGCTCTTTCTCGCCCTCGGACTCAGCCAGGTGCCGCTGCCGGTGGTAGTGGGCGTCTCGGCGCTGATCGCCGTGCTCCAGGTGCTGCCGATCTCGATTGCCGGGGTCGGCGTGCGCGATGCCGCGCTGATCGCGGTGCTGCTGCCCTACGGCTACACAACCGAGCAGGCCCTGGCGCTCTCGGCGCTGTTTCTGCTGATCAACCTGCAGCATATCGCCGTGGGCTTCATCGTCTCATTCTGGTATCCGCTGGCCCGCGCCGGTGGGGAGCGCCGGGCGATCAAGGGTGAGCATAGCCAATAGCCGGCGCCGGTCTCTGAAGGGGCGGATGGCGATCAACACTACGGCCACCTGCAGCTACCACAGCGCACCGCTGGCCGTGCTGGTCGCCGCGCGGCCCGGCGATGGCGTGCCCCACCCGAGCTACCGGTAGCTTCTCGGCGGATGACGGAGACCATATGCTGTTGTACTACCTGGACTTGATCGGCGTCGCCGTGTTTGCCGCCAGTGGCGTGCTGGCGGCCCGTGATCGCCAGCTGGACCTCTTCGGAATGATCATCGTTGCGACGCTAACGGCCATCGGCGGTGGCACCGTGCGCGACCTCCTGCTCAACCGCCATCCGATCTTCTGGATTGTCGATACGTGGTACCTCATCACGATTATTGTGGCGGCCAGCGCGACGATCCTCTACCTGCGGTGGTTGCCCGCGCCGGGGTTCATGTTCTGGGTGGCCGATGCCCTCGGCCTGGCCCTGTTTGCCATGTCGGGAGCAACATTGACCTTACGCGCGAACCATGCCCCGCTCATTGCGGTGATCATGGGCACGATGACCGGGGTCACCGGTGGTGTACTCCGCGACGTCATCACGGCACGGGTGCCGCTCATCTTGCAGCGAGAGATCTACGCGACAGCGGCGATCGGGGGGATTGTGCTCTACCTGATGCTTGATCGCTTTGCCGTCCCACACGAGGTCGCCTTCTGGTCAGGCTTTGGACTGATCGTCGTGCTGCGCGTGCTCGCCCTGCGCGGCAACCTCCATTTGCCGGTGGTGCGTATGCGCTGACCCGCCCTGGATACCCGGTCCCTATTCCAGCCCGGATACGGCACTAATGGTACACTGAACCAACACGACTGCAGCACCTGGGCGCCGGGGGACGGTGCCCAGCCTACCAGATGGCCTGCCGGCGGCTATGCAGTACCGACCGGAGGTAGCGCAACGAAGGAGGGGGCCATGCAGATGACGAAGCTCAAGCTGGTGACCATCATCGCCGAAGCGGTCCTTGAGGAGCGCCTGCTGCGCGAGCTCCGCCAACTGGGTGCAAAGGGCTATACCATCGGCGAGGCGCGGGGCGAGGGCACGCGGGGCATCCACGCCAGTTCGTGGGAGGGCCCCAACCTGCGCATCGAAACCCTGGTGGGGCCAGAGGTGGCAGAGCAGATCATGCATTATGTGGCCGAGCACTACTTCACCGACTACGCCGTGATCGTCTATAGCGTGGACGCCGAGGTCGTGCGCGGCGGGAAGTACCTGTAGGCACACAGTGTTGCCCCCGGAATAGTCCGGGCCGGCGTCCATCCCTGCAGACCTACGCCTCACGGTCGAGGGCGATCTTCCAGAGCGCCATACCGATCAGCGTCGGGTCATGGCGGATGGTGTCCTGCTTGTTCCAGAGCGTCCGTTTGCCCTCACTGGCCTCGGCCAGGTTGCGCACAAGCGGCTGGACCCCCATTGCCGCGATCTGCGCCAGCTCTTCCTCACTCGGCTCGAGCAGGTGCAAGCCCTCGGCGGCGTACTGCGCGGCCACGTGCGGATCAATGTGTTCGCTGCGACTGATCAGCGCGACATCGAGCGTGCCCGGGCCGAGCAGGTCAACCAGGCGGCGCACGTGGTCGGCGATACTGAAGCCATCGGTCTGGCCGGGCTGGGTCGTGGTATTGCAGATGAAGACCACCGTGGCGCGCGTCTCATGCAGCGCCTCGGCGACGTGGTCGAAGAGCAGCGAGGCCAGCACCGAGGTGAAGAAGCTGCCCGGACCGATCGCCACCACATCGGCGTGCTGGATGGCCTGGATCGCCGCGGGGTTGGCCGGCGCGCCGGGTGTGCTCAAGTAGAGCCGGCTGATCGGCGCCTTGTTTAGAGCGCGCACGGCCAGTTCGTTCTCGGCCACGCTGCCGTCGGCCAGTTCGGCGCAGAGATGGGTATTGACGGTCGAGATCGGCAGAATGCGGGCGGTGCAGCCGAGCAGCTGGCCGGCTGCCTCGACCGCCTCGGCGAAGTCACCGGTCAGCTGGGTCAGGGCGGCGATCAGCAGATTGCCGAAGGCCATGCCGTCGAGGATGGGCACGGCGGGCGAGCTGATGCGGTGCTGCATCAGGCGGGGCAGCAGCCCATCGGGGTCACGGGCCAGGGTCGCCAGGGTATTGCGCACATCGCCGGGGGCGGGCATATCGGCGATAGCGCGGGCGGTGCCGGTGCTGCGCCCGGTATCGGTGACGGCAATGGCAGCGGTGAGGGCACCGAAGTAGGGCCGGGCGCCGAGCAGTACCTGGCTGACGCCGCCGCCGCCGCCGATGGCGACCAGTTTGAGCTCGGATGATGTGTTCTCTGGCTTGTGCATAGTTCTCTCAGGGTCCGGGCGAAATTCAGACGCACTGGTAGCTACGCGGGTGGGGCGATCACCCAGCACCGTGCTGGAATCGTACGCCACGCGGGCGCCGCGTGTCAACCGGCATCCTCCTCGCGTCGTCGCCCCACGACGGCGCCTACGGTGCGCCATTCCGCCATCCGTAGGGGCGCCCCGGCGTGGGCGCCCCACGGCCCCCGGGTGGGGCGGCGACGGGGGGCGGTGGGGCGGTGACGCGGGGATGGGGGCGCCCCACCTCTCAGGGGTAGGTTTTTTGGCGGATGGCGTCCTGATGCGCTGCTTGCCCTCACCCCCCTGCCCCCCTTCGGCTACGCTCAGGGCAGGC
>DAOUBZ010000465.1:0-7169 GCA_034432515.1 Chloroflexaceae bacterium
CGATCCGGGCTCGGCGCTGGCCCGCATCGCCCTGGCGCGCGCCGCGCTGCTGGATGGCGATCTGCAGGGCGGCCTGGCACAGCTCGACGAGGCCGTCGGCGTGCTACCTGACCACCCCCAGGCCCACGTGCTGCGGGGCGACGTGCGGCGGGCGCTTGGCGATACCACTGGTGCGCGGCCCGACCTGGCCTACGAGCGCGCCTCGCTCCAGGATCTGCAGGGCTGGCTCTGGGAGCACGGCATAAGCCCGGCGCCGCCCCGCCTGGCACTCGGTGCTGGGCTCGACCTCGGCTTCATCCGCAACTTTCACGGGGTGCGTCCGGGGGAGGAAGGCTACCGCTGGACACGTGACCGGGCCAGGCTACGCCTGGGTGGCATGGCTGGCGCGCAGCGGCTGCGGCTCCGCCTTGCCTCGGGCCGCCCGGCGGGCAGCAACTCGGTGATGGTCGAGCTTCGGGTGAACGGGACGCCCGTGGGTGCGGTGATGGTCGGCCCCGCATGGGCGGAGCACGACGTGGCGCTGCCGCCAGCGGTGCTCACGGGCGACGACCTGGTGCTGGAGCTGCAGGCGCCGACCTTCCGACCGCGGCAATTCGACCCGGCCAGCCCCGATGGGCGGCGCCTTGGCGTGAAGCTGGCCTGGGTCGAGGGGGTGACCGTTGCCGGGCGGGGCCGCTAGAGCGCCGGTGGCGCACGACAAATGTTCGCCGCTTTCAGCACCTTTCGATACGGCCTGCGGCCTTCTCAGGGTGCTTTACGGTAAGCCGCGAGCATTCGCTACCGACGCGCTCGGGGTTGTGCTTCCCAGGCGCGCATCCTCAACGGGGACGAAGGCCACGGCATCGACCCAGACGCCGCGCTGGTCATCGCCGGCCAGCGTGCTGATGCTGACCAGCGCCGTGCCTGGCTGAAAGGCGTAGGTGCCCAGATCGACCCACCAGTTGCGTTCACGCTCTGCGTCGGCCACGACGAGGCTCTCGCCATCGCGGTGCCGAACAAGGTAGCGCACCTCTTTTGACTCGTCGAGGCCGTTGAGCGCGTAGGGCAGGTACGCGAGCACACGGTACTGCCCGGGCCGCGGCAGCGCGGGGCGCCAGGCGGCGACGAGCGGGGCGCGCAGCGTGGCGGCCAGCCACGGGCGCACCGCACTGCCCGCAAAGCTGCTCGCCGCAAAGCGCGAGCCGCCGCCGTAGCCCACCTCGTGCACCTCCCAGGCCCCCGCGCTCAGAAAACCCGGGCCACCATCGTCCACCACCACCATCTCCGGCGGCGCCGGGCCGCAGGGCGTCGGCGCATCCTGCCAGAGCCAGACACTGACCTGACCGGCCGGGCTGCGCTCCCAGGGGTCGGGCGCGGCGCCGCACCAGCCGTAGGGGTCCACGTCACGCCCGAGGTACTGGACCTGAAAGTGCAGGTGGGAGCCGACGGCGCAGCCGCTCTCGCCGGCGACGCCGAGCACCTCGCCGCGAGCGACGGGCTGGCCCGCAGCGACCGCCACACTCTGGAGGTGCCAGTAGAGCGTGCGGTAACCGTTGCCGTGGTCGATGATCACGGCGCGGGCCGGGCTTGCGCAGCCGTCATCGGAGTTGCCGGCGAAGGTTACCACGCCGTCGGCAGCGGCGAGCACGCGGTCAGGCGGGCCCATGCTGAAGTCCCAGCCGGTATGGCCATCGTAGGCGAAGGCGAGATCGGTCTCGGCGCGGCCCCAGTAGGTGAGCAGCGAGCCATTCTCGCGGAGAAAGGGCGCGTCGTGGTCGAAGAATGAGGTGACCGGGAAGTTGCGCTCCATGGGCCGCGAGAGGAAGGGTGCTGCTGGAGCAGGCCAGGCGACGGGCGGCTCACGCGGGTCGTCGAAGAGGCGGGTATAGCTGGCGACGAGGCCATCGAGCCGGACGCCAAGGCCACCAGGCATGACCGTCGGCGCCAGGACACGGGCCAGCACGTAGCGGCTGAAGGGCAGGTCGGGGGCAACCTCCTGCCGCGAGCCATCGGCGAAGGTGAGGGCGGGTGGCGGGCCATCACCCTTGAGCGCATAGTCGCGCATGGCCCAGCGGAGCTCGCGGGCGGCCCAACGGAGCTGCGAGTAGAGTCCGCGGCGGCCGCCGCCATTGCCGCGGTAGCCCAGGGCCCAGGCCAGTTGCTCGGGCGCGGCGGTGCCGCTGCTGACCAGGCCGCTCTGCAGGTCGATCAGCGCCAGGAGCAGTTGCGGATTGAGGCTGTAGAGGCTGCTCAGACCGACGAGCACATCGGTGAAGGAGTGGGAGCGATCGCCCACCTGGAAGCGGGCGTCTTTGAGCACGCTGCCGCGAGCCTCAAGCAGGGCCTGGATCTCCGGACCGTTGAAGTTGTGGGCATAGCTGAGGCGGCGCGGGTCGAAGAGCGGGTCAGGGGGCGCGACGTCGGCGGCAAGGGTAGCGGTGGGCGGGGGGAGAGTCGGCAGCGGCGCGGGCGTAGGGCGCAGCACACCCTCAGGGGTGGCGCCCGGCGTGGCGCGCGGCGCGGCAGTTGGCGCCGGGGGCGGCGGTGCGGCACAGGCCACCAGGACGAAAAGGGTCCGCGCAAGCAGGCTGCGGAGCGGCTTCATACCGCTCCGCAGGATAGCGGAAATGAGCGGATTGGTCAAACACGGAGTAAGCCTAGCGCTGGAACGCACCACGCACACGGGCGATCAGTTCCGCGACAAAGGCCTGCATCTCGACGATGGCCTCTTGCACCGTTGTTCGGCCCTGGCTCAGGCTGCCTTCATTCGGCACGATTAGCCAGAGCGCCAGGTAGAGCATAATGCCGATGCCGTTGAACAGCGACAGGATGATAAAGCCGATGCGCATGAACAGCGGGTCAATGCCGAAATAGGTAGCCAGCCCGCCAGCCACGCCAGCGATCATACGCTCACTGTGGCTACGGGTCAGACGCCGGGTATCCATGGGCTCCCTCCTTCACACTGCCCGCCGGCCACCCGGCCGGGGGTCTTCGTGTCTGCCCGTACGACGCCAGCACCAGGGGGATTGTTGCGCGCGGGCCGAGTGCCCCGGCCGGCGCCAGCGCTTACGTCGGGGCCGTATCGTCCCAGTCAATCGCGACGAAGATCGCGCCGTCGCGGACGGTGACAGGGTAGGTGGGAATGCGCAGGCCCAGCGGCGGGACGATACTCTTGCCCGTACAGACACTGTAGGTCCAGCCGTGCCAGGGACAGGTGACCGTCTCGCCGATCAGCGCGCCGGCGGAGAGCGGGCCGCCCTCGTGGCGGCAGCTGTCGCTGAAGGCATAGATCACGCCATCGACGTTGGCCAGCGCGATTGGGAGGCCGTCTACCTCCACATAGGCCAGCCGGCCAGGTGGCAGATCGGCCAACGCTGCGACCCGCACAAGCTCACGCGTCATAGATACCTGCCGGTTCGATCCCGTCCTGGGCGACATTATACGGTGCCGCTACACAATTGACAGCAGTTACAACGATGGGGTACAGTAAGCCTACGACCAGCCTGCCATCCGCGAGGTACCTATGTCGCCAATCGCCATCAACCAGCGCCAGCTTGAGACCTTGAGCCAGTTGCTCATCGCGGGCGGCCACCACGATGTCACCGAGTTGCTGGCCGCCTCGCTGGAGCGGCTGGTTTCGTTCTGGCCGGCCCGCGCCGGGGCGCTGCTCTACATGAGCCCCTACGGCGAGATCGTGCGCCACACCCACGGCCCGCTCGACGAGGAGGCGCGCACGCTGATCGAGCAGGCGCGCCAGGGCTTCACCCGCCGCGACGACGGCGGCGAGCCGATCGTCGGCAGCTACTCGCTCGACGATGGGCGCGACCTGATCGAGCTGCCGTTGCAGAGTGGCGGCCAGGGGGTGGGCCTGCTGCACCTGGTGATCGAAGCTCATACCACCGAGGGGCGCGAGCATCCGAACCCGCTCGATGAGGATCTGCTGGTGCTGCTGGTACGGGCCATCGGCGGCGAGGCCGACAAGATCGCCATGTTGCGCCGCGCCGAGCGCGACCTGCGCGAACTGAACCTGCTCTATGAGATCGGCCAGTCGCTGGCCGTCAACCTCGACCTGCCGAGCCTGCTCAATGACATCAGGCTGCGTGTGCCCGCCGTGGTTGGCGCGGAGCGCTGCTCGATCTTTATGCTCGACGAGGCGACGAACGAGTTGGTGCTGGACATCCCCGGCGAGCAGCGCATCTACCGCATGCCCGCCGACCGCGGCATCGCCGGCTGGGTCGTGACCCACAGCGTGGGCCAGATCGTGAACGATGTGGAGCAGGATAGCCGTTGGTACGACGCGATCGGGCGCGAGGCCGACTTCGTCACCCGCTCGATCGTCTGTGTGCCCATGCGGATCAAGGACCGCACCGTCGGCGCGATGCAGCTGCTCAATAAGATCGATGGCCGCGGCTTCAGCGACCAGGATCTGCAACTGCTCACCACGCTCGCCGTCCAGGTCGCGATCGCGATCGAGAACGCGCGGCTCTACCAGCATCTCAAGCACGAGCACGAGCGCCTGCTGGCGAAAGAGGCCGAGGTGCGCCACGCCATCGCCCGCGACCTGCACGATGGCCCAACCCAGAGCATTGCCGCGATTGCCATGAACATCGAGTTCATCAAGAAGCTGTTCATGGCAATGCCTGAGCGCGTCCCGGACGAGCTCGAGACGCTCACGGAACTGGTGCACAAGACGTCCCACGACCTCCGCACGCTGCTCTTCGAGTTGCGCCCGCTGGGTCTGGAGACGCAGGGCCTGCTCACCACCTTGCAGCAGTACGCGGAGCGCTGGCGCGACCCCTCGGGCGCGGGCACACAACTCCGGCTGGAGGCGCCAGCGAACATGCCGCGCCTGGCCGCCGAGAAAGAGGCCGCGATCTTCATCATCATCCAGGAGGCGGTGACCAACGCGCGCAAGCACGCCCGCAGTGACGCGATCACGATCTACCTCTACGAAGAGGAGGATACCTTCGTCGCGAGTGTGCGTGACCGGGGGCGGGGCTTCAACCTGGCAGCGGTCGAGGCGCTCTACACCAATCGCGGTAGCCTGGGCCTGCTGAACATGAAGGAGCGCGCCCGCCTGATCGGCGCCGACCTGCGTATCAAGTCGGACCAGGGGCAGGGTACCACCGTCGAGCTACGCATCCCCCTGGCATGAGCCATTGGTTCAGGAGTGGAGCTGGTGGTGTTGGCGGCTGTGCCACCAACACCACCAGCTCCAAACCTCATAGGGCGGTGTAGCCGCCCCAAACCCACCACCTGGCGAGCAGGTTTGAACCATCGAAGTCACGCCACACCGGCGCCCAGCGCATCCTTGACCAGCTGGGCGATATCGGTGGGGAGCGGTGCGACCCGCACGCCGACCGCCTCGAGCGCCTTGATCTTCTCCTGGGCCGTACCCTCGCCGCCGCTGATGATCGCGCCGGCGTGGCCCATGCGCTTGCCCTCGGGCGCAGTCTGGCCGGCGATGAAGCTCACCACAGGCTTGGTAACGTGGTCCTTGATGTAGCGCGCGGCCTGGATCTCGGCATCGCCGCCGATCTCACCGATCAGCACGATCGCCTCGGTCTGTGGATCGGCCTGGAAGAGCTCCAGCACATCGATGAAGCTGGTACCGATGATCGGGTCGCCGCCGATGCCGACGATGGTGCTCTGGCCCAGGCCAATGCGGGTGAGGGCGTCCACCGCCTCGTAGGTCAGGGTGCCCGACTTGCTGACCACGCCGACCGGGCCGGGCATAGCGATATTGCCGGGGATGATGCCGACCTTGGCCGCGCCGGGCGTAATCAGACCGGGGCAATTGGGGCCGATCAGGCGCGCGCCGTGCTCCTGGACAAAGGCGTAGGTACTGACCATATCGAGCGCGGGGACACCCTCGGTGATGCAGACGATCAGCGGGATGCCGGCGGCGGCAGCCTCACAGATGGCATCGGGGGCGAAGGCGGCGGGCACATAGATCACCGAGCAATTGGCGCCGGTGGCCTGCACTGCCTGCTTGACGGTATTGAAGATCGGCACCTGGCCATCGATCGCCTGCTGGCCGCCGCGCCCCGGCACGACACCGGCGACGACATTGGTGCCGTAGGCCATCATCGCGCGGGTGTGGAACTCGCCCTCTTTGCCGGTAATGCCCTGCACGAGCAGCCGGGTGTTCGCGTTGATCAGGATGCTCAAGACTTCCTCCTCTGATACGAGCGACGCGTAACCGGGTCAGTATCCCTCACCACCCGAGGTGGGAACCTCCTCTTCCACGGCGCGCACGATCGCGACACTAGCGCTTGCGCCGATACGGTCGGCCCCGGCGGCCAGCAGGGCGCGGGCCGCCGCCAGGCTGCGCACCCCGCCCGCGGCCTTCACACCGACCGCAGGGCCGACGACCCGCCGCATCAGGGCGACATCGGCCACGGTGGCGCCGCCAGCCGCGAAGCCCGTGCTCGTCTTGACGAAATCGGCGCCGACCCGGGCCGCCAGCAGACAGGCGGCGACCTTCTCGGCGTCGCTGAGCAACGCCGTCTCGATGATCACTTTGACCAGAACGCCGCGCGCGTGGGCTGCCTCGACCACGGTGTGCATATCCTCGGCCACCTCGCCATAGGCGCCAGCCTTGAGCCAGCCAAGGTGCAGCACCATATCCAGTTCGCGGGCGCCATTGCCAATTGCCTGCGTCGCCTCGAAGAGCTTGGTCTTGGTGGTTGTCGCGCCGAGCGGAAAGCCGATCACGGTGCAGACGGCCACCGGCGTCGCGCGGAGCAGGCGCGCGCAGAGCGGCACAAAGGAGGGGTTGACACAGACACTGGCAAAGCGATACTGCAGCGCCTCGGCGCAGAGTATTTCGACCTGGGCCGGCGTAGCCTCGGGCTTGAGCAGCGTATGGTCGATCAGACCGGCGATGGGCGTATCGGAGGGGGGCGGCCCCGAGCGGGGCAGGCGCGCGCCTGTGAGCAGACCGGGGAACGCGGCGATCGCCTGCGCGACCTGCGCGATCAGTTCGTCCATCGGCGTCACCTCAGCCCTGAGACGTATCCACCCACCACGGAGCACTGGCACGGGCGTTATTGTAGCATAGATCGTCGGGGACGCATCCCCGCGCCCGGGGAGGCCCCCTCTCAGGGGTAGGTTTTTTGGCGGATGGCGTCCTGATGCGCTGCTTGCCCTCACCCCCCTGCCCCCCTTCGGCTACGCTCAGGGCAGGC
>DAOUBZ010000466.1:0-2728 GCA_034432515.1 Chloroflexaceae bacterium
CGGGCCCGCGCGGCCGCGCTGCGCTTCGCCCGCACAGCGATCGACCTGGTTGGCGACGACGACAACGACGACCTGGCCCTCGCCGACGATACGCCATTGCCGATGGGGTGATACTATGCGACTGGTCGTCCTCGGTGGCGGCCCGGCCGGGCTTGAGGCCGCGCGGGCCGCTGCCCCCCACGCCGATGTAACCCTGGTGAGCGCCACGGCGCCGGGCACCTGGCGCCCGCTGATGAGCCAGGTCTGGCTTGCTGCGGTCACAGCCGGCATGCGTGACCTCCTCGCGATCGGCGCGCGGGCCGCGCGCGCCGCCGCTGCCTGGCAGGAACGCTGTGCGGCGACCCTGGCCACCCTGGACGTGGAATTGCTCACGGGGTGCGCCCGCCTCGTTGGCCCCGGTCAGGTTGAGCTCGAACCGGCCGATACCGACCCCGCCCGGCAGATCGCCGCCGACGCGGTG
The DNA here is from genome assembly GCA_034432515.1 of Chloroflexaceae bacterium. GTDB lineage: Bacteria > Chloroflexota > Chloroflexia > Chloroflexales > Chloroflexaceae > JACAEO01. Next base: position 461 of record DAOUBZ010000466.1, read on the forward strand.
ATCGTCGCCAGTGGCGCACGCGATGTCTTCCCCGCCGGTCTCGCTCCCGACCAGGGGCGCATCATCGGCGCCGGCGCGCTCGACACCCTCACGGCGCTGCCGGCCAGCGTGCTGGTGCTCGGCGATGGCCCCTCCGGTTTCGAGCTCTGCCACATCTTCAGCCTGCTCGGCGCGACAGTGACCTGGCTCGTGCCCGATGCGACTCCCCATAGCCGGCTGACCCCCGAAGTGGATGGCTACCTCACCCGGCTGCTGGAGCGCCAGGGGGTGCAACTGGCGCCGCGCGCGAACAGCGTCCAGCTGGCAGCCGACGCCGGCGGGGTCATGGCGACCACGGCTGAGGGCGCCAGCTACCAGGCGGAGGTGGCCGTGCTGACGACACTGCGCCGCAGCGACCCGGAGGCGCTTGGCCTGCCCGCCGCCCAGGCCGCCACCGATGTGTATGGCCAGACGAAGTGGCGCGGGGTGTACCTGGTCGATGATGATCTGGAGCCGTCAACGGCGAGTGTGGCCATGGCCCAGGCGCGGGCGGCCGCCCTGCACGCTGTCCGTCGCTCCTCGGCGCCGGCCGATACCCGGCACATTGTGCGCAGCTTCATGGCTCAGCCCCAGGTGGCCAAGCTGGGCCGGCTGGCCACCGAGGGCGCCCACGGCAGCGTGACGGTGGCCCTCGCCGAGGGCGCCGCTGCCTATGTGCACGATACGCCCGAGGGCTTTCTCACGCTCACCTGGGACCAGGCCGGGCGGGTGGCCGGTGCTCTGGCAGTGGCCCCCGCCGCGGCTGATCTCCTCGCCCCGGTGGCGCTGGCCATGCGTCTCGGTATGCGGCTGGACGAGCTTGCCGCCGGCTACGCGCCCCACCCCTCGCTCGGCGAACTGGTCGCCCTGGCGGCGCGCAAAATGGAGCTCTGAGCTGCGTACTCGTCGCGCAGCGGTGCGAACAGCGCCGGGCCACTCGTTGCTGACAGGACCACCGGGAGGCATTATGAGCGAACCGTTGCCCGCCCTGATCGACCAGTTCGAGATCGACCCGAGCGCGTATGTCTTTCCCAACACCTTCCTGGCCGGGACGATCCGCATCGGCCCCCAGAGCAGCATCTGGCCCATGAGCGTGCTGCGGGCCGATACGGTGCCGATCCAGATCGGCGCCTGCTCGAATGTGCAGGATGGCTGCATCATCCACGGTGACCCGGGCTTTCCCGTGATCATTGGCGACTGGGTAACCCTGGGCCATGGCGCGATCGTCCACGGCGCGGTGCTCGAGGACGAGGTGCTGATCGGGATCGGTGCAGTGGTGTTGAACGGGGCTCGTATCGGGCGCGGCTCCATGGTTGGCGCGCGGGCCCTGGTGACCGAGGGCATGCAGGTGCCGCCCGGGTCGCTGGTGCTCGGCGTGCCAGGGCGCATCCGCCCGTTGAGTGCCGAGCAGGCAGCGCGCATCCGCGCGCCCGCCGAGCACTACGTTGCGCGCAAGGAGCTGTACCGACGCCGCAGCTGACCGCGGCGGGGCGACGCGCGCGCTGGTGGGCCTGGGTGCGGCCGAGCTTGCGCGCAACAACTACGCCGACGCCCACGAGCAGCTACAGGCGGCGCTCGCCATCACCTGTGAGCTCAGCTATCACCACGTCGCCCTGCCGATCCTCACCTACCTCGCCGAACTCCACCTTGCGTCAGGGCGCCCGGCCGACGCGCCTGCCCTGCTCATACTGGCCGTGCTGCACCCGGCCAGCCGCAGCGAAACCTCGGAGCGGGCGCAGCGCCTGCTGGTGCGCTGCCAGGAAGTGCTGCCGCCGGAGCGCGTCGCTGCGGCCGCTGAACACGGGCGGGGACTGGACCTCGAAGCCGCGATCGCGCTTGCGACCCGCGGGGGTTGGCCATAGAACAGCTCAGCGCTCAGGCACGAGCAGGGTCGCCTGGAGCGAAGCGCGATAGCGCACCCCGTCGGCCGTGATCGCCAGCTGACGTGGCTCGCCGCCAAAGAGGTAGACCAGGCTGCCCGGCGCGATCTGCGGCTCACAGGCGCAGTCAAGGCGGGCCAGTTCCAGGAAGGCCGCGGCGAAGGCCTGGTCCACGGCCTCGCGGCTGGCGCCGGTTGGCACGACGATCTCGAGGTCATTGACGCTGAAGGGCCGCGCCACCAGCACCTGCGGTGTCGTCGTAGCTGCCGGCGTGGGTGCCGGCCCGGACGGGCGGATCAGCAGGAAGGCGCCAAGGCCGCCGAGCAGCAGCAGCGCGAGCAGCCCCAGCACCCAGGGGAGCTGCGAGCGT
>DAOUBZ010000467.1:0-2430 GCA_034432515.1 Chloroflexaceae bacterium
GAAGCGAAGGGCTCAGGGTAACCTCCGCGAAGGGCTCGGAATGACAACCCTCGTTGTAGTAATAGGGAACGAATGAGCGAATGGCTGCCCAACCCAGGGCAGCCATTCGCTCATTCGCTCCCTATTCGCGGTTACAGGCGTGCCAGGAGATCCAGCAGCTTGCGGCGGTAGGCGGCGCTGTTGAGCTTCTCCCAGCGGGCGGGTAGCTCAGCGTGCAGCTGCTCGCCCTGCTTGGCGCGCAGCGCGAGATAGGCGTCAACGGCGGGAGCAGCCAGTTTGTGCCGGGCATAGGGCGCCAGCAACTGCCGGGCTATCGCGATGTCGTTCAAGCTGCCCAGATGGTCCTGGAAGGCCATCAGCGGCTTGACCGCGTCATCGGCGCGCGCGCCGCCGATCGTATCGGCGAAGAGCTCGAGCACGTAGCGCAGTCGCTTGCCGTCGATGCGCATGGCGTGCAGCGCCGTCTCTTCGGCGGGCAGGCCGCTGTGGTCGTGGGCGCGCAGCGCCTCGTAGTGGCGCCAGATCGTGCTGCCGCCCAGATCGCGCACCCGCGGGCCATCGTCCCAGCCCTGGCTGTCGTTCATCATACTGGCGAAGTCGCGCAGAAACGCGGCATACTCGTCACTGTCGAGAAAGGCATTCAGGCGCGTCAGGGCCTCCTCGCGCTCGGCGTGCAACAGGCTCGCCAGAGCCTCGATGGCCGGCTGCAGCTCGGCGGGCAACTCGGAGGCACGGGCGGTGAGATCGGCCAGCAGCACGTCGCGATCGCGCACCGGCCCGGCAACCCCCGCCAGGCGCCCGATCGCCTTGCGATACGGGCGCAGCCCGTCCTCGGCGTAGACGGGGACCAGCAGCCGCAGAGTGGCGCGCAGACGGCGCGTGGCGATGCGGAGCGCGTGCACTGACTCGATCGGCGCGCCGTCGCGCACATCGCGCTCGGCAGCCCGCAGCCGGCGCAGGTGACGGCGCAGCAGCACCCGACCCAACTCGGCAAGCGGCGCCTCGGGTGCGGCATACCACGGGGCAAGCACGGCAGCCTCGGCTTCGGCGGCCTCGCCGGCGCCATCAGCGGTAGCCGCCAACTCGCCTGCAGGCGCCTCTACCGCCAGCTGTAACTCCTCGCCAAAGACGCGCTGCCACAGGTCGGCCTTGGCCACGGCCCGCGCCCCATCCTCGGCGGCGTGGGGTCCGCTCAGCGCCAGCGTCAGGCCAGCGTCGCCCGGGATCACAGCGGTGAGGCGGGTCGTCTGCGACAGGGAGTAATCCAGCCCATCGGCGACGCGCAGGATGGCCGCAAGTTGCAGCGCCTCGCGCTGGCCACGCTTGCCAAGCGCGAGGTAAGCGGGCTCAAGCTGGGGCCGCACCTTCTTGCGATGGAAGGCAACCATACAGGCCACCAGGGCGCGCTCGCGCGGACCGAGATCCTCGATCACGTGGCGCAACACAATGTCGCGGCCCACCAGATGATGTTCGGGCGGGTCGGTGGTGAGGCCTATGTTGTGCAGCAGCGCGCCAACCTCGAGTAGCCGGCGGTGGGCCGGCGACAGGTCATAGCGCTCGACTACAGCGTCGAACAGTGCCAGGGCATGGTCAGCAACCTGGCGCGCATGGGGCAGATCAACCTGATACGATACGATGAGTTCACTTACATCTGGCATGTTTCTCCCTCGTTGGGTAGCGCCGCAAGCTCGTGGCGCCCCGACCAAAGAGCCTATCCGAATAACTATAGCAGCGCAAGCGCACGCTCGAGCTTGGTACGCGGCTCCGGGGTGAGCACGATATGCTCACTCAGTTCACGAGCCAGTGCAGTGAGGTCGGCTGCGGTCCCGCCTGCCAACAGCTCGATCTCGAGCTCGGTGAAGGCGCGCACCCGTTCACCACCACGCATCACGCCGCGATCCAGGCAGAGCTCGGCAACATGGACGTCCCCACGATAGACGTGGAGGATCTGGCGCTCGGTGCTGATCGACACCCGCGGCAGCAGTGGCGCGCCGCCGGTGAGCGCCAGCGCCAGGTCGCGGGCGACACCGACTGGCCAGCTGCCAGGGTCCAGGTTAGAACCGGGAAACTCGAACTCGGCGCGGCGATGCACCGCATCACTGCCCACCTCAGCCGGACCCTTGAGCGTGATCAGGGCACGCTCGCCGATGCGGCGCAGGCGCAGGCCGTGACGCGCCGCCGTAAGTCGGCCATCAGCGGTGTCGAAGTAGGTGTTCTCCTGCAACTCGGGGGCAGGTGCGGGCACGAGCACATAGGGCCCAAGCTGACGCATACCGGCCAGCAACTCCAGGTCGGCGCCGCTCACGTAGTATTTTGCTTCGATCTCCATGGCGACCCCCAGACAAGCCCGGATCGCGGGCGCAATCTGCCTATTCTGCGTAGGATACCACAATTTTCTGCTCGCGGGTGGGGGTGGGCGCCCCGGGGCGG
>DAOUBZ010000468.1:0-6176 GCA_034432515.1 Chloroflexaceae bacterium
GTGGCCGTGGCGGGCAGTGGGGTGGCCGTGGCCAGCGCCGTTGGCGCAACGGCCGCCGGGCGCGCGGCGCTGCAGCCGGCCAGGAGCAACAGTAGAAGCACGATCAACACAGGCATCGGGACTGGCGACTCCTTGGTGACGAATGATCAGTGACGAGCGAGCCGTTGCGCGTTCCGGATTGGCGCGACAGATCAACTATAGCACAGCCCGGGCTCCAGGGCTGAAACCGCAACGGCCCATCCCGTGGCCGCCCCCGCGCGCCCCGTGATGCCCCGCCCCGGCGGACGCCACGCTCTCCCCCTTCAACTCCTACCTGCTCTCGCTCCGCTGCGGCGCCTGCGCGAAGTCGGCGGAGCCGGCAAACCCACCACCTCCACAGCGCCGCGCCGCACGTTCGCCGAACTCCAGGTTGCCGCGAAGAACCAGGCGCAGCTGCGCGTGCAGCGCGAGCGCGAGGCGGCGGAGCGGGCGCGGCTGGCAAAGCTGGCGGATCTGGCACAGCGCGAGGCGCAGGTCTGGGCGAGCATCACCGGCTTGCTGGCGAAGCGCACGGCGAGCGGCTACGACGAAGGGGTGGCCCTGCTGGCCGAATTGCGTGATCTCGCGGTGCATCAGGGGCAGCGAGCCGCCTTCGATGCGAAACTGGCTCAGGTGATTGAAGCATACGTTGGATCGCCCGCACTCCAACGGCGGCTTAAGGAAAAGCGGCTGGATTAGGCGATGGACGATCACGTTGCCGTCACAATCCGACCGCATCTGCTCACTGGAGTACTGCGCTTTGTGCAGGCAGCGCGCCAGATCGATGGTGTATTGCAGATCGCGCTGATCGGCTCACTGACGACGAACAAACCTGATCCCAAGGACGCCGACCTGCTTGTGAAGGTGGCAGACGACGCTGACCTGGTGCCGCTGGCAGCCGCCGGGCGCAAGCTGAAGGGCTACGCCCAGCAGCAGAACCGCGGTGCTGATATCTTCCTCTGCTCCGCCGAGGGGATCTATCTTGGACGCATCTGCCACTGGAAGGTGTGCCGGCCCGGCGTACGGCTGAGATGCGACGCGCAGCACTGCGGACAGCGCCCATTTCTCCATGATGACCTGCAGGCGATCACGCTCCCCTGGCAGACCATCGCAGCGCCGCTACTGGTGCTCTGGCCGCAGGTGCGGGCACATGGCACTGTCCCAGAGGATGTGGAGCGACTCCTGCTCAATTCGTTGTGATCGGCCAGGTAGGTGTCCGTCCCAATCGGCACCCTCCCCATCCCCTACCCACAAGATCCCCACCACAATCCCCACCCGCCCCTCTTGCAGGGAACAGATGTTCGGTGGAGACTCACTACAGCGCAAGGGAAAGAGGAGGTGGAGCAGGGGGAAGCAGCCGGAGGGACCAAACCGAAGATATAAGAACGTATGTACTATCTTCGGTAGTATGGCGAGAGCGCGTGCACTATTTCTTTCACGAAAACGACCATCCCTCGTAGGTGCGTTCCCTGGCAAGAAGTCGCAGCATAGCACATTAGGATGCGCCAGCATTCGTGGACATGCGGCGGTGGCTCGCCGCCGGCCGCGAACAGATCTTCGAAGATGGTGAATGCGCCGCCAGTGCGCGCCTCAGTGGCCTTGAGCACCAGCCGCTCGCCCATCGCCCAGAGCGGGGCGAGTCGGCGTCGCTCCAGGCACATCTGCGAGTCCGAACGCGCGGTGGGCGCTGGCTCAGCCTGCACGGCTCGCACCTGACTGGGCCTGACCAGCGCATGGTTCAGACGGCGATTATCCTGAAGATGGCGCCGACATCGGAGATTGCCCAGCTGCTGATGCTGGCCTACGCCTTCACTGTTCGTGAGCGGGAGGTTGTGCAACTCGTATTGCAGGGGCTGTCGTCGATTGAGATGGCGCAAACACTGCAGGTTTCCAGTCATACGGTGCAGGATCATCTCAAAGCCATCTTCACGAAAGTCGGGGTGCGCAGCCGTGGCGAGCTGATGGCCAAAATGCTCGGCGACCACTATCTGCCGTATGTTGGCCCACACTAACGATCAGACCCTAGCAATGGTCAAGGCGGCATCGGATCAACTAGCGTGTACTGGCTAGTAGCTAGCCGACACGCCTCGGCGGCGAAACGTCAGCGGCGCACAGCCAACCTCGCGCTTGAATACCTGGCTGAAGGCTGCCTCCGAGCCATAGCCGATCGCGGCGGCAATGCCGCTAAGCGGGGTATCCGTGTGTTGCAGCAGATCGATGGCGCGCTGCATGCGCCAGCGGCGCAGATAGCGCAGCGGCGGCTCGCCAACGAGGCTCGTGAACTGCGCGGCAAAGGCCGAGCGCGACATGTGCACTGCCGCCGCAAGCGCTGCGACTGTCCAGTCCCGCTCTGGGAAGCGGTGCGCCAGCTGTAGCGCCGCGCCGATCTGCGGGTCATGGAGCGCCGCGAGCCAGCCGCGCACCTGCCCAGCCTCGCCCTCGGCCCAGGCGCGCACCACCTGAATGAAAAGCATGTCCGTCAGGCGGCGCACCAGGGTATCGCGGCCCAGGCGCGCCTCAGCCACTTCGCTCGCCAGAAATTGCAGGGTGGTGCCGAGCCATGGCGCTACACGCCTGTCGCTACCCCTCAGGTGGATGAGCGGCGGTAACACACTCAGCAGGGGATGCCCGCGTCGCTGCTCCAGATCAAAGAGGCCGCACAGGAGCACGGTCGTGCCGCCAGTACCGGCGTAGCAGCGTAGCTCCGGCGACTCCGGCGCGTTTCTGCCAAGCTCGATCGTCACAGCCGGGGGGGTGTCCCGCTCGTGGCTGAGCCGGTGCCCTGCCCCGGTGGTGAGCACCAGCAGGTCGCCGTCGCCCACAGGAATCGGCTCACCTTCCCCGTCCAGCGTGAGCCAGCCGGCGCCGCGCTCAATCACATGGAACGAGGCAGCGAGTGTCGGCGCGAAATGCAAACTCCACGGGGCGCCAAGCTCGACCCGACAGTAGAGCGTGCTCCGAAAGCGCAGCGTATCGAGCACGTCGGTCAGCACATCCATGCCTGACCCTCCGCGTTTCTGGACGAACACTAAAGTATTAAAGACACTGTACTATAGCGCATCCAGAGACAGCGCGCTAGAGTTGATCTGTGCCGGGGCGCTCAATGCGAACCGCGTGATCAGCTTGTCTGAACATGTGGGCCGAGGCCTGAAGGAGATGCGCGATGCCGATGATGCAGGCGGTGATGCTGACCCGCAAGGGCGGCCCCGAGGTGCTCGAGGTGGTAGAGCTGCCCATGCCCGAGCCGGGGCCGGGCGAGGTCCGGGTAAAGGTACGGGCGACCGGGGTTGGGGCGACCGATATCACGATGCGCGGAGGGAGCTACCCATACGCACCGCCGATCCCGTTTGTGCCAGGCTACGAGTCGGTGGGCATCGTCGACGCAGTCGGCTCTGGCGTCACTACCCTGAAGGAAGGCGACCGGGTCTGCGCGCTGCTGGTCCACGGCGGCTACGCCACCTATGTCGTGCGCGGCGCCGAGCACTGGATCCCAGTGCCAGCGAGCCTCGGCGATGTCGAGGCGGTCGCCCTGATCCTGAACTATGTCACCGCCTACCAGATGATCCATCGCGTTGCAAGGCTTACCCCCGGGCAGAGCGCGCTGGTGAATGCCGCGAACGGCGGCGTCGGGCAGGCGCTGCTGGATCTGCTGCGCGCCCACGGCGTGCAGCAGATTGGAGGGGCGGCCGCTACGCGCCATGGCATTGTGCGCAGCTATGGCGCGACCCCAATCGAGGGCCGCACAGCTCCACTCGACTCTGGCGTCCGCGCCATCCTGCCCGCCGGCGTCGACGCCGCCTTCGACGGGGTCGGCGGGGTCCAGACTGGCCAGTGTGTCGCAGCAACGCGGCGCGGAGGGATCGCCGTCTGGTACGGCTTTGTCGGCGTGAAGGGCTTGCCCGATGTGGCACGCTCCGCGCTACAGGTGTTTGTCGGCTCTCGGGCGCGCGGCCGGCGCGGAGCCTTTTACGGCATCACCCAGCTCTATCGCAAGAACCCGCAGCCGTTTCGCGAGGATCTGCCGAAGCTGTTCGCACTCCTCGCCGAAAAGAAGATCCAGCCCCGGGTTGCCCAGACCCTCCCGCTGCTCGAGGCACGGACGGCGAACGCGCGGCTGGAGGCTGGTGGTATCGAAGGGAAGCTCGTGTTGGTAGCGCCCGATCTCGCCTGATCGCCTAGGGATGTAGCGCGCTGTGCTACGCTCAGTCGCTCGGCGCCACGACGCGTTGAAGTCGCCTGGAGTGCCGCCGGTCAGATTGGATCCGTGGCAGCTCTGGTAACTCAGGCCGCTGACTAGGTAGCCGCCGTATGCCGCTGTCGGGCCGCGCTCTGGGCCCAACCACCGGCGCGACGAGCGGCGGCTGGGCGCTGAAACTCTCGTCAGGGATGATGGTGGCGATCAGGATGGCGCCCAGCACGTTGCAGCGGCGAGCTGGGCTCGGCTCGCCCATTGCCAGCTGAGTGCGCAGGTAGGCGAGGAGTGCCAGCACGTCGCTATCGCTCAAGTTGCGGAAGGTGGCCGACGGCACGGAGAGGAGCGAGCGCCCATCGCGCCCCACACCCTCACGGATGGCGCGCACAATCTCGCCGTCGCTCCAGTCGGCCAGGCCCGCCGGGGTGAGGTTGGGCGCCCAGAAGTCGCCGATGTCCCAATCACCTGCGCGCACGCGTCGGTCGAGAACGGCGGGCGGCGCAGTGATCTTCGGCGCGGCGTGAATCACCCCAATGTCGCGGCCCAGAATCCCTGCACGACCCGAGCGGTCGCCTCTGGCTGCTCGAGGGGCTGTTGTGCGACAATTAGAACTGCCGGCGTTCTGCCTCACGAGAGAATCGTACTTTGGCGACTCGTTGCCTCACGAAAGAGTTTACCACACTCACGAAAGATCTTACCCGTTGTTGCGCCGCCTGGCTGGGTGTGTGAAGCCGGGTGGGGGCGTGCGCGGCGGTCAGGAGCGCCCTACCACGCCAGGTCAAGGCCGCGCGGGGGCCAGGATTGACCGATGCGCGAAGCGCCTCCATCCGGTGGCCCATCGCGCGCTCGGCATGGCCTTGAGCGGTGTGGTAGGCTGGCGCGACCCGCCGCGTTGGCCCTCCGGCAGCAGGCGTCATCGGACTGGTCGCGTTCAGTCGGCTGCATGGGCGACCGCTGGCATGCCCGCATCAGTTGGCGCATCCACCACCCCGCGCAGATCCGGCGGAGTCTGGAGCCGGTCTTCTGCCAGCCACTGATCGTGGAACGTCAGGAGCGCCTTCGCCCGCCATTCCGCCACCCGGCGCTGGAGCGTCCGGAGCTGCACCGCAGGAAATTGGCCAGGATGCTCGACTTGCAGATCCTGAAAGATCTGCTTGGCGGTCAGTTCGGGGTTGGCCTCCAGGCGCTGATACACCCCAGCAATGACATCGGCAAACGGATCCGGGCGCGTCCGCCAGGTACGGGGCACCGGATCTGGCTTCGTGCGGCGATACTTGCGTTTCTGACGGGCCGGCGCGCCACCCTCCGCTGCGGGTGGCTCCTGTTCCGCTGCGCCGGTGCCCACCGACTCCCCCAGCCCACACGCTGCGCCTTGGAACGCGACCGGCGCCGTGGTCGGCGTGCGGACTGGCTCGCTTGCGCGGGGCACGACCGCCAGCTGCCATAAGGCGTCCTGCAGCCGGTCGAGCTGCCGGAGTAAGCGCACGGGGTCGAGCCCCGCAAACAGGGTCGCAAGGCGGGCCTGCTGTTCGTCCGATACGACCTCAGCAGCGATGAGCCGCTGGAACGGCGTTTGGGCGGCGTCGTACCGTCGCTGGACGTGACTGCCGTCGCGTGTCTTCTCCTTCAGCTTCATGGACGGTTGGAAAAAGTTTACGTAGAGCCGCAGCGCCCGATAGACCTCGGTGAGCTGGCGGTAGGCGCGCTCGCCCTCGTAGCGATCATAGCCGATGAAGTGGCGGACAATGGCACCGTTTTTCTGCTCCACAAAGCACTGGTCGTTCTTTTTGTAGGCCCGTCCGCGCGTAAACGTGATACCCTCCCGCTCGCAGTAATCCAGCAGCTCGTTATTGAGGAACTCCTTGCCATTATCGCTGTAAATTCCAGCTGTCAAGTCGGCGTTTTTCCAGTGTAAAATCCGGCACCGCTTGCGTGTAGCCATCCGTCACATCACGGTGTCCCGCGC
>DAOUBZ010000469.1:0-2754 GCA_034432515.1 Chloroflexaceae bacterium
AATGCATCGGCCCTCCTACTACTACAACGATGGTAACCTCCGCGAGGAATCTCGGCTGTGATGCCATCCCGAGACCCTTCGCTCCGGCTACGCCTCCGCTCAGGGTGACAGGCGGACGGCGTACTGATGCGGCACAAGGTAAAACTTCGTTGTAGTACCTAGACTACTTCCGAGGTCGGGTCAGACGACTACTGCACGATGAGCGTGCCCCGCATGCCGGCCACGTAGTGCCCGGGGAAGGTGCAGATATACTCGTAGGTGCCCGGAGGGGGCGTCTGGAAGGTCACGGTCACTTGATCACCGGGGTCGAGCATCGGCACGGCCACCAGCAGGCCAGGCGTATCGGCCGGCGGTACGGCGCCCGCGGCGCTGCGCGTTGCTCGCGACTGGGCCTGGGCCGCGTCGTTGACCGCCGTCGCCACATCGTCGCCACCGTTAACCAGCACCCAGTTGTGCTGCACTGCCTCAGCCAGATTCTTGAAGGTCAGGGTCACCAGGCCGCTCGGCACGGTGATCCGCTCCTGGTTGAAAACGAGGAGCGCCGCGTCCGTTCCAAGCTCAATGGGTGTGCCGCTCCCTGAAGCAACCGCCGGTCCAAGTGGCTCCGTCGGGATGCCGGCAGCGCCGCCGGTGGGCGCGCTGGTAGGCTGGGCGGCGGCGGTGGGTGCTGCCGTGGGCAGCACAGCAGGCGGGGTGGTCGGCCGGGCAGTTGGCTGTGGCGCCGTGGTCGCCGTACTCTGACTCATCCCGCCGCCAAAGGCGACCGCCAGACCCAGACCCACCAGGCCCACCGCCAGTGCGGCGATGATCAACGACAGCAGCGATGGGCCACCGGCGCTGCCACCCGAGAAGACCGAACCCGTGTCGCCGCTGCTCCCACTGGGACGAGGACTCCGCGGACGGAACTCCCCTGGGGCCTTCCAGCTCATGTGCGTACCTCCCTGTGTTTACCTGTTCGTGACAATCTGCACGGGCTAGTGTAGCATAAAAGTACAAGGCCGTTGCAGCCCCCCTGAATGGTCTGTGGAGCTGTGGAGTTGTGGAGCTGTGGAAGCTAGAGCGCTATGGCGCGAAGAGATTTTTACCCGGATGCACCACTTACCGCCCATCAGCCAGGATCGCCAGCGCCGCGTTGCGCCCATTGACGGCGATCACGCTGCCGCCAGGGAAGGTACAGGCCCCACAGAGGTAGACGCCGGCCATCGGCGTGCGATAGTCGAGCCGGTTGTGCCACATATGGGCCGGCAGGCACTCGCCCTGGAAGATGTGCCCGCCCGTCAGTCCGACCTTGTGCTCGATGTCGGGTGGCCCCAGCACCTCCACGTCGAGCACCGCGTCGGGGAAGTTGCTGACGAAGCGCGCGATCGACTCGATGCCTAGCCGCCGGACCTCGTCGCGCCGGCTTGCCCAGTCGCCTGCGGCGAAGCGGTAGGGCACGTACTGGGCGAAGACGCTCATCGTGTGTAGCCCCGGGGGCGCGACCGTCGGGTCGTGCACGGTCTGGAAGTACAGCTCGGTCCAGAGGCGGCCCGGCAGCTCGCCGCGACGGGCGGCGGCGTAGCTGCTCTGCCATTCGGCCTTCGTCAGCGGCGTATTGATCTGAGCATGGTGGTGCGGCTCGCAGGTGCCCGGCCGCGCGCGGAAGTTGGGCAACTCGCGCAGCAGCATGTTCAGCTTCACCGTGCATCCCTCAATCGGCATGGCCAGCACCTGCGCCTGCCAGGCGGCATCGGCGTCGGCGCCAAGCAGACTCAGGGTCACTCGCGGGTCGGCGTTCGAGACCACCACCGGCGCCGCGATGCGGTCGCCGCTCTCCAGTTCAACGCCCTCGCCGGGGATGATCCGGGCCACCGGCACGCCCGCTGCCACCAGCGCGCCGGCTTCGCGTGCGGCGTCGCAGAGCATGAAGCTCACCAGGCCCATGCCGCCCCGCACATAGCCCCACGTCCCCGGGTGGCCGCCCTGGCGGCCACTTGAGTGGTGGAAGTGGATGGAGGCCGTGCCCGGCTCGTACGGGCTGGCGTTGGTGCCGATCACCCCCTGGCCCAGGTAGGCCAGCTGCAGGCGCTCGTCGCGCAGAAAACGCTCGACGAACTCGACCATGCTCCATTCGAAGAGCAGCCCCCGCAGCTCCGCATCACCGCCCAGGCGCGCCTCGACCTGCTCGGGGTCGGGCCGGCCACCGAGCCAGAGGTCGTCCGCGCCGGCAGGGCGCAGCGCATCGCGTAGCCGCGCCACCAGCCGCACCATCTGGCGCCAGCCCGCCACGTCACCGGGGGCCAGGCGGCGGATCTCCGCTTCGCAGCGCTCATCGTCCTCGTAGAGCTGCACGCTGCTGCCGTCTTCGAAGGGCACAAACAGCCCGTTGAGCGCCGGCGTCCAGGCAAAGCCGTGCCGCGGCAACTCCAGGTCGTCAATCACGCGCGGATGGAGCAGGCCGGCCAGGTAGGCGCAGGGCGACATGCGTACCCCCGGCCAGACCTCTTCCAGCGTGCAGGCCCCACCAACCCGTTCCCGTGACTCCAGCACCAGCACGCGCCGTCCCGCGCGGGCCAGGTAGGCGGCACAGGTCAGGCCATTGTGGCCCGCCCCGACCACGATAACGTCCCACCGGCGAGCCCGCAGCTCACGGACGGGCAGCGGCAGGCCCACTCGCCCGAGCTGCGCCACGGCAGATGCGGCAACAGTTACGCTCATCGCTGGCCTCTTGCGCTGGGGAGGAGCACGCCAGGCCGTCGCTCCTCGCAACGGCCC
>DAOUBZ010000470.1:0-10753 GCA_034432515.1 Chloroflexaceae bacterium
CACCACCACCCCGAGCCCGCTCGCCAGCCCCGAACCGCTCAGCCCGACCAGTCTGCCACCCAGCCCGACGAGCGAGCCGCCAACGCCGATCGCGCCACCGCCTACGCTGCCGCCAACCGAGGCGCCGACTCCCACCGCAACCGCGACGGCCAGCCCCGCCCCTACTGAGACGGCGACGGCCAGCCCCACACCTACTGAGACGGCAACGGCCAGCCCGACGCCCACTGAGACGGCGACGGCTAGCCCCACCCCCAGCGCGACGCCCAGCGCGACCGTGACGGCCAGCCCCACCCCCACTGCACCCCCTGCCGAGGTGGCATGCCCTGATGGCCTGCTGCAGGGTGGTTTCGGGCGATTGTTCAAGGCCAACGTCAACGTCCGCGTCGGCCTCGGATGCCCGCTCGCCGCTGAGTTGGCGGGCCCGGGCTCGGTGCAGTTCTTTGATCGTGGCACCATGTTCTACTGGGACGCAGCCAATCGTACCAGGTGGCGCGACTATGTCTTTGTGTTTGAGGGACGGGACGAAGGGGCCTACCTGGCGCTCTCGGCGGCGGCCGTTGCTGCCCTGGGCCCGGAACCCACGCCTGGCCCCGACCCGGACCAGCCGGTGCGCGGCTTTGGGCGGGTCTACTTCTACCAGCCCGGCGTGAGCGAGGCCCTTGGCGCCTGGACCAGCCCGGAGATCGCGCTGCGCGACGACACGTTGGGCGTTATCCAGTTCTTTGAGCAGGGCGCCATGATCTACACCCCGATCTACAGATCTGCTGGCCGCGGGAGTATCTTTGTGCTTTACAATAGCGGTATGTTCGAGCGCTACGACGACAGCTTCGGCGGATGATGCGTGGAGCGCAGCCTATGACCCAGGTAGCCACCGTTCGACCCACTGCCCAGCCGGGCATGGCTCTCTTGCCGCTCAAACTGGTGCCGCCCGCGGCGCGCAGCGAGGTGCTGCTGCGCCCCGACCTGCAGGCACTGCTCGCCGAGGTACGCCTGCGTCCCGCAACCCTGGTGGTGGCCCCGGCAGGCTACGGCAAGACGACGCTGCTGACCCAGTGGGCCGCCGAGTTGCAGCGCACCGGCGCACAGGTGCTCTGGCTGGGGCTCGATAGCGAGGACCAGGCGCCCTCGCTGTTGCTGGCCTACCTGGTGCGCGCCTTCCAGCGCCATCTGCCCGAGGTCGGGGAGGAGTCGTGGCGTGTCATCCACTCTGCCGCTGATCTTGAGCGCGACTGGCCGGTGGCGGCGGGCGCCCTGCTGAGCGAACTGCAGACGGCGCTCAACGCGCCGACCTTTCTGATCATCGACGACTTTCACCTGATCAGCGATGGACCGATCACCGCCGCCCTGATCGGCTACCTGCTGCGTGCCGCGCCACCTGCGTTGCACATCATCCTCGCCTCGCGGCGGCTGATCGATGTCTCGCCGCTGCCGCGTATGCGCGCCGAGGGTGCCCTGGTTGAGGTAGAGCGCGGCGATCTCTCACTGACCCGCGCGGAGGCCACCGAGTTGCTCGGGCGGGCCGGGGTAACCCTTGCGCCCGATGAACTGGACATGCTGCTCCAACGCACCGAGGGTTGGGTGCTGAGCGTGCAACTGGCCGCGCGGGCCCTGGCCCGCCTGGCCCCCGAGCAGCGCCGGGCCTACCTGGAGACGCTCGACAGTAGTGAGCGCAGCCTCTTCGACTACCTGGCCTCGGAGGTGCTGGCCGGTCTGCCGGAGGATCTGCTGGAATTCCTCGCTCAGGCCGCGTTGAGCGAGCAGTTCGACGCCGCCCTGATCGGCGAGGTACTGGCCCGTTCCGACGCCGAGGCGCTGATCGGCCGCAGTGTGCAACTGGGTCTGCCGATCTCACCGGTTGACGTGGACGAGGCCGGGGTGCCGAGCTACCGTTTCCACCCGCTCTGGAGCCGGCTGTTGCGCGAGCGGGCCGTGCAGACCCTGGGGGCGCCGGCGGTGGCGCAGCTCCACGCGCGCTACGGCGCGGCCTTCGAGCGACGTGGCCGGCTCGAAGCGGCGATGATCCACTACCAGGCCGCCGGCGACGACGAGGCGATCGCGGGGGCGCTGCGGCGCCGCGCCTGGCCCCTGATCGAGACTCCCCAGCGCGATAGCATCCGCGCCTGGCTTGAGGGCCTGCCGGCTGAGCGGCGCGAGAGCGATGCCGAACTGCTGCACATGTGGGGCTGGAGCATGGCCGCCTCCAATCGCGACCAGGCCCTGCAGACGATCAGTCGTGCTGCCGAGCTCTATGGTCGCGAGGGCAACTATCAGCGCGAGTTGCGCGCCTTGAGCGACATGGCCGCCCTGATCTTCTGGGAGGATCGCCCCGCCGATTTCGCCGACGTCTGCGTGCGCGCCGTGCGCGCCGCCAATCGGGTGCGCGACGCCTGGGCGCGCGGCGCGGCCCTGGCCTCGACCGCGGCCTTGCTCTACAGTCGGGGCCGCTATGCGGCCGCGCTGCGCGTCGCCTCGTATGCCGGACGCCACCCGCGCAGCGTCTTCTGGCAGTGGCTGCTGGCGATGATTGTCAGCTCGATCCACGCCCAGCAGGGTTATCCCGACGCGGCTCTCACCGCTATCAGCCAGGCCCTCGCGATGCCCCAGGTTGAGCGCGACGACCGGCTGCACCAGAACCTGCTACTGCTCCAGGCCCTGGCCCTCTACCAGCAGGGCCAGGTCGGCGCAGCGGTGAGTGTGGCCCTCGACGCCAATCGCCGTCTCAGCGTCTACTCGCAGCAGAGCGTGATCGGGGTAAGCGCCGTCGTGCTCGCGCTGCTGCTCGCCGAGCAGGGTGAGGTCGAAGAGGCGACCACCTATGTCGCCCGCGCGCGCGGCATCGCCCACACCACGGGCGCCGCTGCGCTGCTCGCCCGCGTGCAGGTGATCGATGCTTACCTGGCGCTGCGCACCGGGCAGAGCAGCGCCGCCGCCGCCGCCGCGCTCGACCTGGTCCGGCGCGCGCGGGTGGTCGGTGGCGAGGCGGGTGTTCCTGCGCCGGCTCGGCGTGGCCACTCCCCGGGCGACCTGGCGCCACCGGCCCTGGGCACCCACGATCTGTGGCTCCAGCTCTATCTGGTGGTGGCGCTCGGCGAGGGTGGTGAGACGGAGCGGGCCGCGACACTGGCGGGTGAACTGGCCAACGAGATGGCCGCGCGAGGTGACGGGCTGTTCCTGGCCTCGGTGCAGATCTACCGTGCGGCCCTGGAGCAGCGCCGTGGCGAGCACACGGCTCAGTTGCAGGCACTCCGCGCCGGCTGGGAACTTTGCGAGCACAACCGCTTCGGCTTCCTGCCCGGCCTGCCGCCCGCCGTGGTTGAGCAGTCAGTGGCCGCTGCGCTTGAGCACGGCCTGGCCCCGTGGGCGGTCGGCGAAGTGCTGCGCCTGCAGATCCCGAGTGTCGCGCCCACACTGCTGCTCGGCTTGCTCGAGCGCCATACAACACCAGCCATCCGCGCGCGCATCGCCGCCCTGCTTGGCGACCTTGGCGCCACCCGGGCCTATGCTACCCTGCGCGCTATGCTCAAGGATCGCCACAGCGAGGTGCGCAGCGCCGCCGAGAGTGCCCTCGAACGCCTGGTCTATCGCCCGGCTTACCGGCTGAATGTGCGCACTCTTGGCGCCTTCGGCGTCTGGCGCGGCGATGTCGAGATCCGCGACCGCGACTGGCGCAGTATCAAGGCGCGCCAGTTGCTCCAGCTGCTTCTGGTGGAGCGGGGGCGCATGCTGCCGCGCGACCGGATCATGGATATGCTCTGGCCCGGGCTGGAGACCGAGGCAGCTGCCAACAACCTGCGCGTCACGCTCAGTCGGCTCACCAAGGCGATCGAGCCCAACCGGCCCGAAGGCGCGCCGATGTACTACATCCTGCAGCAGGGTGATACGTACGGGTTCAATACCGAGAGTGACCACGGCTATGACGCCGCCGAGTTCTCCGAGGCGGTCGAGCGGGGCCGCGCGGCCCTCCAGCGCGGCGAGCGCAGCGAGGCGATCGCCCAGTTTCGCTGCGCGATCGGGCTGTATGGCGGCACCTTCCTCCCTGACTGCCTCTACGAGGACTGGTCGGTCGTCGAGCGCGAGCGCCTGGGCTTGCTCTTCACTGAGGCCTCGCTCCGCCTGGGCAACCTGCTGCTCGAGGACGGTCATCCCCACGAGGCGATCGGCATTGCCTGGCGCGTCCTCGAGTACGATCAGGCCCAGGAGGAAGCCTACCAGTTGCTCATGCGCGCCTATGGCGGCCTTGGTGAGCGCAGCACGGCCCTACGGCTCTATGCGCGCTGTGTGAGTGCCCTGCAGCAGGAACTGGGGGTGGAACCCTTGCCGGAGACGGTGGCGATCTACGAGAAGATCCGGGGAAGTTGAGGCGGCGGTCGAAGCGTCGTAGCTTCCGCTCCACGACGACGGAACACCCGGTGCGTCACGCGTCACAGCGATCAGTCCCCGCGCGCCGGGAGCGCGGGTTCGGCAACCACCTCGATCGCCAACTCGGTCGTGCCCAGCGGCTGCAGGTGGGTGCTGATGAAGGCGACCATCTCGGCCAGTTCGTGGATCTGCTGCTCGGCACCGCTGGCAATATGCTGGATGCGACCACGCCAGCGCTCAGGCGCCGGGGAATGGTCCTCGGCAACAACGATGCGGAGCAGGAAGGACTCGACCCTCCGCGTGCTCATGCGCTCTCCCTCTCATCCGGCCAGGCCAGGGGCCACCGGGATGTGATGTGCTTCGTACCGGGGGCAGCATACGCCGGATACGTAACGGACACGTTACCATCAGACAGAGGAACAACCAGGTGAACTACACGCTTGCGGTCTTGCCGGGCGACGGGATCGGACCAGAGGTGACGGCAGAGGGTGTGAAGGTGCTGCGGGCGGTTGGCGCGCGCTTCGGACATAGCTTCACGTTCCATGAGGCGTTGATCGGCGGCAGCGCCATCGACGCCACGGGCGAGCCGCTGCCCGCGGCGACGCTCGCCAGCTGTGAGGCGGCCGATGCCGTGTTGCTTGGCGCCGTGGGCGGTCCAAAGTGGGATGATCCTGAGGCCAGGGTGCGCCCCGAACAGGGCCTGCTCGGCCTCCGCAAAGCCCTCGGCCTCTACGCCAACCTGCGCCCGGTGACCGTGCACCCGCTGCTCGTCGATGCCTCGCCGCTGCGCCGCGAACGCCTCGAAGGCGTCGACCTGCTGGTGGTCCGCGAGTTGACCGGGGGGATCTACTTCGGCGAGAAGCGTCGTGGACGCGACGATGCCGGCGAGTGGGCGAGCGACCTCTGCATCTACAGCGAGGCCGAGATCGTGCGCGTGGTGCGCACCGCAGCCGAACTGGCCCGCACGCGCAACGGCAGGCTGACCCTGGTGGACAAGGCCAATGTGCTGGAGACCAGCCGGCTCTGGCGCAGTGTTACCACCCGGCTGATGCAGACCGAGTATCCGGATGTCAAGTTCGACTGGATGCTGGTTGACGCCTGCGCGATGCACCTGCTGCGCCGCCCGAGCGACTTCGACGTGATCGTCACCGAGAATATGTTCGGCGACATTCTCACCGACGAGGCCTCGATGCTGGCCGGCTCGATGGGCATGCTACCGTCGGCCTCGCTCGGTGCAGGCAACAAGGGCCTCTACGAGCCGATCCACGGCTCGGCCCCTGACATCGCCGGCCAGGGCAAGGCCAACCCCCTGGCGACCATCCTCAGCGTGGCTATGCTGCTGCGCCACTCACTTGGCCTGGAACGGGAGGCCAGCGCCGTCGAGGCGGCCGTGAGCGCGACGATCGAGGCCGGCGTTGTCACCGGCGACCTGGCGCGCCCGGGGCAGCGGGCGGCCAGCACCCGCGCGGTCGGTGACGCCGTCGTCGGGCGCCTCTGATCAGCCGCGTCGCCGCGATGGCGGGCCTTTTGCATGTTGCAGAACCGGCCATTCCTGCTTGACGGTCGAATAGAGGACGCGTGACGCGATGAGGCGATACAAGCGCGTCCTCGCGTCATCGCATCCTCGCAAACTGTTTAGACGAAGCCGCGCCCTCCGGTCTTGGAGAGGCGCGGATCGAGGGTGCCGGCGAAGGCCTGGAGGCTGGCCTGGTCCAGGGCTTCGAGGGCGTCGAGCTCGGCTTCGCTCAGGTCGTAACCCGCACAGGCGGCGCGGGCATCGTCGATCAGTTGTTGGCGGAACTCAGCATCCGTAATTGCGCGCCCGATCACCTGCTGTACTGCTTCCAGCGACATGGCTAGCTGCTCCTCTCGTTGCTGGCGCCCATGCGCCGCAGCTCACCGGCGGCTCCGATCCTTTTAAACGTTGCTTCGGCCCGCTTTAGGTAGGTGCTGGCGTCCGGATGTTTGTTGCCAGCAAGGGCCGCGCCATAGCGCGCCTCGGTGCAGGCCTGCTCAAAGGCGCAGGTGATTGCTGCGAAGGTTGCCAGCGCGGCGTCGAAATGTTCGGCGAAGGGCTCGTTGCGCGCCACGGCGATCTCGCCCTGGAGCCGCCGGGCGATGCCGTAGTCGAGCCGGCTGCCGAGGTGCGCGGCCAGTTCGCCGGCGCGGCTGGCCAGGGCCTGCGCCTCATCGAGTTGGGGGGGGCGCTCGCCGGCGCTGGCTCGCAGCGCCACCTCGGCCAGGACGGTCAGCGCCTCGACTTCGTGCTGGGGGGCCTGCACGCGCCTGGCGATTGCCAGCGCCTCACTGGCCAGGCCCTGCGCGACCGCGACCTCGCCTGCGGCCAGCACGACACGGGCGAGCAGCGTCAATGTGTTGCCCTCCTGGAAGCTGTTGGCCTGTCCCCGGTAGATCGCCAGCGCCTGCTGGTAGCATGCGGCCGCCGCGGCGTAGTCGCCCTGCTGGTAGGCGCTCATGCCCAGCGTGTCGGCGGCCTGGGCGACGCCCAGCTGGTCGCCCATTTCCTCACACAGTGCCAGGGCGTCGCGGCAGGTGCGATCGGCGTCCTGATAGCGGCTCAGGCAGAACGAGGCGTAGGCGGCGTTCAGCAATACGCTGCTCAGCATGTACTTGGTCTGGACTTTGCGGGCCAGGGCCTCGGCCTGGCCGTAGTGGTCCACGGCCCGCTGATAGTCGCTCTGCAACTGGGCGAGGTAGCCAAGATTGTTGTGCGAGCGCGCGCAGCCGTAGAGATCGTCGATTGCCTGCTGGGCGGCCAGCGCCTGCGTGAAATGGTCGCGGGCCGCTTCGTAGGCGCCGCGCATGGCACAGAGTGTGCCCATGAGCGTTTGCAGGTCGGCCGCGATGCGTTCGTCTTCGGCGCTGGCGTTGTCGGGCTGGATCAGGGCCAGGCCGGCGCGACAAACCTCAAGCGCGGCGTCGAATTCGCCAAGGCGCCGGAGCACCTGGCCCATGTCGGCGTGGATCGCCGCGAGCAGCAGGGGCGGCACGGCCCGTGCATTGGCCTGGCAGAGCGCGTCGGCCTCGCGGAGTCGCTCGAGCGCCTCGCTGTAGCGGCCCTGCTTCTCTAACGCCTCGCCCCAGGAGCGCAGCACCTCAGCGCTGACCGCAGGCGGGAGCGGCGCGCGGCCAGCGTCGCCCACGGCGGTCCGCCCGAGCAGTGTGGCATACTCCTGCTGGGCCGCATCGTAGTGCCCGAGGGTGCAGAGCACATCGCCGAGGGCCTCACGGGCCTCCCAGCTGGCCGGCTGCTCCGGGGCGTCGGCCAGGATCGCGAGCACCCAGCGGTAGTACTGCAGCGCCTGGTCGTTGGCGTAGCTGTCGCGGGCGAGGTGGCCAGCGAGCAGCAGGTAGGGGACGGCCCGTTCAGGCGTATCGCTGAGCCGCAGGTGGTGAGCCAGCAGGAAGATCGGCGCGCCATCGGCGCGGGCGCCGCGGCTGAGCAGCGAGCCATTGCGCCCGATCTGCACCTGGGAACTGCCGTCCGGGGCGCCGTACTGGGCGCGAACGTGGGCCAGCGCGTCGGCGTAGCGTTCTGCCAGGTGCTCGCCGATGCGCCGGTGCAACTCGCGGCGCCGGGCGTAGAGCAGGCTCTGATAGGCCACCTCGTGCAGCAGGGCGTGGCGGAAGAGGTGAATGCGCTCGGGCTGCTCGCGCTCGGTGCTGGTGATCTCGGCGTGGTCGAGGCGCAGCAGGTGATGGATGAGCGCCGCCTCGTCGATCGGGTGAACTGACTGCACCAGGCCGGCCGGGAAGCGCTGGCCCACCACCGCGGCGACGCGCAGCAGTGCCCGCGAGCCCTCATCGAGCCGGTCGATGCGCGCCAGCAGCAGGCCACTGAGGCTGTCGGGCAGGGTGTCGACGCTCGCTGGGCGCTCGCTGACGGTGCGCAGCAACTCTTCGAGGAAGAGCGGATTGCCGGCGGCACGCTCCACGAGGCGCTGGCGCAGCTCCGGGGTGAGCACACCAGGACGCGCACGGGCCTCGAGCAGCGCGGCGCCTGCCTCGGGGCTCAAGGGGTCGAGTTCCAGCGTGATGGCGCCGTCGCCCCGCGCATCGCCGCCCCAGGCGAGCGTGCCACGCTGCGTGCCCAGTAGCAGGATCGGCGCATCGCCGAGCTGCGTCGCCACGTAGCGCCAGAGTTCGAGCGAGATCTGGTCGGCCCAGTGCAGGTTGTCGAAGCTGACTACCAGCGCCGCCCCGTCGGATTGGCCTGCTGAACCGGCACTGTGGGCGGCGGCACGCAGCAGGGCGAGCACGATCACAAAGCGGCGCGCCTGGCGCTGCTGCGGATCGAGGGTGCGTACGACGGCGTTGTCCGTGGCCTGGAGACGCACCAGGTCGGCGACCAGGGGCAGCCAGTCGGCGGCCGTGATGCCGGCATTCTCCAGGGCCGCTGCGAGCTTGCGCGCCCGGGTGGGCTGGTCGTCGCCGGCGTCGATTGCGCAGAGGGCGCGCACCAGTTCGCCCCAGGGCGCGTAGGGAGTGGCGCTGGCATAGGCCAGGCAGCGGACGCTCAGCACCCGGGCGCCGCCGGCGCGAGCCTCGGTAGCTAGCGCGGCGGCCAGCCGTGACTTGCCGATGCCGGCCTCGCCGCTGATGCGCACCGTCCGACTCGCCCGCGCGGCAGCCGCCCAGAGCGCGCGCAGCCAGGCGAGCTCCGCGGCGCGACCAAACAGCGGCCCGCTGTCCCGCGGCTCGTCGGCACCTTCCCGCTCACCGACCAGGCGCAGCACCTCCACTGGCGCGCGCTTGCCCCGGGCGGCCACCTGGAGCGGATCGGCGCACACCAGGGCGTGGCCGACCAGCGCCGCGGTGGCGCGCGAGCAGCGGAGTTCGCCCCAGGGTGTACTGGCCATGACCCGGGCGGCGACGTTCACTGCGTCGCCCATCACGGTGTACTCTTTGCGCTCGGCCGTACCGACGTTGCCGGCGAAGACGTTGCCGGTGTTGAGGCCGATGCGCAGACGCAGCGCGTGGCCGGCGACCGGTTGCGTATCGCCGGGCGCGCGGGATGCCGTCAGCGCTGCCTGCATGGCCAGCGCGGCGCGTGCAGCGCGTTCGGCGTGGTCCTCGAACGCGATCGGCGCGCCAAAGACGGCCATGAGCTTGTCGCCCTCCTCGGCCAGATCGAGCTTGTTGACAAAGCCGCCGAAGTGCTCTACGGCAGCCTGTAGCGGGCTAAGGACCGCATCAACCGCTGCGGCGGCCTCGCCGGGCGGCAGCCCCTCGATCAGTGGCCCCAGGCCGGCCACCTGGGCGAAGAGCACCGTGACTGGACGCAGGTCAGCTTCCACGCGGGGTCGGGCAGGGTCGGCCAGGACGCGACTCAGCAGTGCGCTGGGCAGATAGGCGCTCAGGCGCGTAACCTGCCGAGCGAGGCGAGCGGCGGTCGCACGCGAAGCGGGAAGGGCCACCCGCGCGCGGCGGGACGGCGGTGGGAGAGCAGAAGCGTGCCGCAGCTTGCGCACACACACGAAGCCCGCGGCCAGCGGCTGGCCATCGGCCACGGCGGAAACGGCTTCCCAGGCCCGTGGGCCAAGCACCAGCTCGCCCGCGCCGCTCAGCTCCTCGGCGCGGGCTACGCGG
This sequence comes from Chloroflexaceae bacterium, assembly GCA_034432515.1. GTDB lineage: Bacteria > Chloroflexota > Chloroflexia > Chloroflexales > Chloroflexaceae > JACAEO01. The sequence continues at coordinate 9,970 of DAOUBZ010000470.1, forward strand.
CTGACCGTCGCACCCATCACGCTATAGCGGCGCGCGTGGGCCGGACCGGCGCTCACCAGAGCGATCGGGCCGGCCTCAACCCCGATGTGCAAGGTCAACGGGAAGCGTCCGACCCCGGGTACATTGCGCTCGAAGCCATCCAGTTCGCGCAGCAGGGCCAGGGCGGCCGCGGTGGCGGTACGGGCATGATCCGGGCCCGTGAAGAGCACCAGCAGCGCATCGCCGCCGAAGCCGAGCAGGTCGCCGCCGGTGCGGGCGATGACGCCGATCATGGTGGCAAAATAGCCGTTCAGCGTCGCGGTGACGATCTCGCTGCCCTCGCGACCCAGCGCGCTCAGCCGCTCGGCCAGTGCAGTGGAGCCACTGACATCGGCAACGAGCAGGGCGCCCTCGATCCACTCCAGCCAGGGATCCGCCGTGCGGGCGGCGAGTTCGCGGGCAACCAGGCGCCGGGGCAGGTAACTGGCAATCGCGGCGCGGGCCGCCGCCAGGCGAGCGACCGTAGCACGCAGCTGGTCGCGACGGACGGCCAGGGCAGGGCCTGGCCCCGGGGGCGGCACCAGCAGCGCGGCGAGGTCCGCAGCTGCGGGTACGGGCGTCGGGTGGCGATCGATGTCGGGCATCGCGCTCCGGGGGACTATCATCGACGCGAGTCCGGACCACTGCATTAAACGATAGCAGGATTACAATTTGATGACAACTGGTGGAAGCGATTCATCGAGGGCGAGATTTCCGCCTTTGTCGCGCACGGAAGCCTGGTGCTGTCATCCTGAGCGGAGCCATA
>DAOUBZ010000471.1:0-11547 GCA_034432515.1 Chloroflexaceae bacterium
CGAGCGCAGCGAGGAATCTGAGCGGGTCGCGCAAGACCCCTCGCTCTGCTCGGGGTGACAATGCCGGATGTTCACAGGTAATTGGTATGACGGGGTGCCCCGGTCACCAAACGAGGTCCGTATGCGCTACCTGATCAAGAACGGCTCGATCATCGACCCGGCCCAGCGGGTCGCCACGGTTGGCGATGTGCTCGTGAGTGCGGGCAAGGTCGAGCATGTCTACGACATGGGCGATCTGTACGGCGAAGCCGGCGTACTCGACGACGATGTCGAGGTGATCAATGCCCGGGGGGCCGTGGTGGCCCCCGGCTTCACCGACCTGCACACCTACCTGCGCGAGCCGGGCGAGGAGCACAAAGAGACGATCGCCAGCGGCACGCGCGCCGCTGCGCACGGCGGCTTTACCACCGTCTGCGCGATGCCTACGAGCAATCCGACCCACGACACGGCGGCCGTGGTGCGCCAGGTGCAGGCGATTGCCCGCGAGCAGGGCCACGTCCACGTCGAGGTGATCGGCGCGCTGACCGCGGGCCGCGAGGGGCGCGCCCTGGCCGACCTGGCGGAACTGGCCGAGGCCGGCTGCATCGCCTTCAGTGACGGGGGCCGCCCACTCGATGACGCCGCCCTGATGCGCAACGCCCTGGCCTACGCGGCCGCCCTCGGCCTGCCGGTGATGGCCTGCTGCGAAGATGGGCGCCTGAGCGCCGGCTGGGCCATGCACGAGGGGGTGGTGAGCACGCGCCTGGGACTGCCTGGCTTCCCCGCCGCCGCCGAGGAGGCGCGCATCGCCCGGGACATCGCCCTGGCCGAACTGACCGGGGCCCATCTCCACCTCTGCCAGGTGAGCACCGCCGGCGGCGTGGCGCTCATCCGCGCCGCCAGGGAGCGCGGCGTCCACGTGACCGCCGAGGTCGCACCGCACCACCTGACACTGAGCGAACTCTGGGTGCTGGGCAACCTCCCGGCCGGCGGCGGTAGGGTGCCAGCCGGGCGGACGACACGTTCGCCCCACCCCGAACTGGGGTTGCCTGCCTGGCTCAACCCCACGCTCCTGCCACCCTACCACCCGAGTACGCGCGTTCGCCCACCCCTACGGACCGAAGCCGACCTGGAGGCGCTGGTCGAGGGCCTGCGCGACGGCACGATCGACGCCATCGCCACCGGCCACGCGCCGCAGTCGCGGGTGGAGAAAGACTGCGAGTACGGCCTGGCTGCGCCCGGGATCAGCGGCCTGGAGACGGCCCTGGCCCTGGTGCTCTCGCTGGTGCACCGTGGCGAACTGGACCTGGTGCACCTGGTCGCGAAGCTCACCGAAGGGCCGGCTCAGGTGCTCGACCGCTCGCCGGCCAGCCTGCGCCCCGGCGCCCGCGCCGACCTGGTCATCTTCGACCCCGATGCCAGCTGGACGGTCGATGCGACCCGGTTCGTCTCGCTGGGCCAGAATACGCCACTGCACGGCCAGCGACTCAAGGGCCAGGTGCTGCTGACCATGGCCGGAGGCCAGATCGTCTTCCGCCGCGACGGCTTTTGAACCACGCCCGACAATGAGCCGCCGGGACATCCTCCGCAGTTGCTTGCCTTGTCCAATAATTCTTTACATTTTTTTCTACACGCCCCGCTGCTCTATCGCTTCAGGGTCGCGCCAGGCAGCACTTGCACCTCCACTGCTTGACAACCCGAAAGCAGGTGTGGTACTTTGATTTCATCGGTGTGAGACCCACTATCGTGTGAGCGGGCGCTACCCTGCCCTGAACGCAGGCTCCTACGTTGCTGTCGGCTGCGTATTGCATGCCCGCCGCACGGTGTTGCGACAGGAGGTTGCCTTGAACCACAGACTGCGCTGGTTCTGGTTGGCCGCGCTGATGGCGCTGAGCATGGTGCTGGCGGCGTGCGGCAGCACCCCTCCCGCCCAGGCACCCACGACGGCGCCAGCGACCACGGCGCCGGAGCCCACAACGGCAGCCGCCGCCACGGCGGCCCCGGCACCCACCGCGGCACCCAGCGTGCCCGCCGGCCGCGGGGCAGGCGATACGCTGCGCCTCCTCTACTGGCAGGCGCCCACCATTCTCAACAACCACCTGGCCTTCGGCACGAAAGATATTGAGGCCTCACGGCTGATCCTTGAGCCACTGGCGGCCATCGATCCTGAGGGCAACCTCGTGCCGCTACTGGCCGAAGCGATCCCCACCGTGGAGAATGGCGGCGTGGCCCAGGATTTCACCTCGATCACCTGGAAGCTGCGCAAGGACATCAAGTGGTCGGACGGCAGCGACTTCACCGCCGCCGATGTGGTCTTTACCTACCAGTACTGCGCCGATGCAAAGACCGCCTGCACCAGTGTTGCTGCGTTCCGCGGCATCACGTCGGTCGAGGCGCTGGACGATTATACGGTGAAGGTTACCTGGCAGGCGCCCAACAGCTATCCCTACCAGGTGTTTACCAGCCAGCGCGGCGCGATTATCCAGCAGGCCCAGTTCGAGAACTGCGTCGGCGAGGCTGCCTCGACCGCCGCGGATTGTCAGGCCGCCAACCTGGCGCCGATCGGCACCGGCCCCTACAAAGTGACGGAGTTCAAGCCCGGTGATGTGGTGATCTACGCGATCAACGAGCTGTACCGCGAGCCTGATAAGCCTTTCTTCACGCGTGTGGAGCTAAAGGGCGGCGGTGATGCGCCCTCGGCGGCCCGCGCCGTGCTCCAGGCGGGTGAGGTGGACTGGGCCTGGAACCTGCAGGTCGAGGCTGCCGTGCTCCAGCAGCTGGCCAACCAGGGCGGCCAGGGCAATCTGGTCACCTACAACACGGCCAATGTCGAACGGCTGCTGATCAACTTCACCAACCCCGACCCGGCGCTCGGCGAGGAGCGCGGCCAGCTCAGCCAGCCGCACCCCTTCCTCACCGACCTGAAGGTGCGCCAGGCCCTGGCCCTGGCGATTGACCGCAAGGCCATCGCCGAGCAACTCTACGGCCCGGCTGGCTATCCGACCTGCACCCTCCTGTGGTACTCGCCCTTCGCCGAAAGCGTTGCCGATATCTTCAAGGATTGTGATCAGGATATCGCCGCGGCCAACCGCCTGCTCGACGAGGCCGGCTGGACGCGCGGTTCCGATGGCATTCGGGTCAAGGACGGCAAGCGTTTGCGCCTCCTCTTCCAGACCAGCGTCAACACCCTGCGCCAGAAGACCCAGGAGTTGATCAAGGCCAACTGGGCCGAGATCGGCGTCGAGACGGAACTGAAAAGCGTGGACGGCAGCGTGTTCTTCGGCAGCGATCCGGGCAACCCTGACAACATCGGCCACTTCTTCGCCGATATCCAGATGTACACCACCGGCGCGACGGAACCCGATCCCACGTCACACCTCTGCGGGTGGATCTCCAGCGCCGCCTCGCAGAAAGAGAACGAGTGGCGCGGCACCAACAATATGCGCTGGCAGAATGCCGAGTACGATGCCCTCTGCGACCAGCTTCGCAACGAACTTGACCCCGACCGGCGCGTGGCGATCGCCCGCCAGATGGACGCGCTGATTGTCAGCGATGTGGCCATGATCCCGCTGGTGGCCCGCCCGCGGGTTGCCGGCGCCAGCAAGGATCTCAAGGGCTACAACCCCTCCGGGTGGGACGCAGAACTGTGGGATGTGGCAAACTGGTACAAATGACGGGCAATACGCAGTCGGTGCGCCCTTCCGAGGTTTCGCGCACGGATGCGGGACGCGAGGATGCGATGCCATCGCATCCTCGCATCGCGGGTCAGCGCCTGAGAAATGGGCAAACTGCCGCCACGCTGTACGAGCGGTAATGGACTGTCGAGTACCTCATGGGCCGCTACATCCTGCGTCGCCTGATCTTCGCCATTCCGACCCTACTAGGTATCAGCCTGGTGATCTTCGTGGTGCTCACCCTCGCCCCCGGCGACCCGCTGGCCCAGTTCGCCGCCGACCCGTCGGTACCGCCTGAGGTGCGCGAGCAGATCCGCGAGAGCCTGGGCCTGAACGACCCCTGGTACATCCGCTACTTCAAGTGGCTGACCGCCCTGGTGCGCGGCGACTGGGGCTTCTCCTTCGCCAGCCGTGTCCCGGTGATCGACCTGATCGCTCAGCGCCTGCCCCAGACGCTCCAGGTGGTCGGCGTGGCCTACCTGGTCGCGATTGTCATCGCCATCCCGATCGGGATCATCTCGGCGGTGCGCCCCTACTCGCTCTTCGACAACCTCGCTACCACCTTCGCCTTCATTGGCTTCTCACTGCCGACCTTCTTCACCGGCCTGGTGCTGATCCTGATCTTCTCGGTGCGCCTGCGCTGGCTGCCCTTCATCTATGACTCGACGCTCAAAGTGGTGAGCTGGGAGAGCTTTGTGCTGCAGGTGCGGCAGATGCTCATGCCGGTGACGGTGCTGGCCCTGTTCCAGACCGGCGCGCTCACCCGCTTCGTACGGGCAGCGATGCTGGAGAACCTGCCCGCGGACTACGCGCGCACCGCGCGCGCCAAAGGCCTCAGCGAGCAGGCCGTCGTGCTGCGGCACGTCTTCCGCAACAGCATGATCCCCGTGGTCACGCTGCTGGCCCTGGGCGTGCCGACCGTCTTCACCGGCGCGATTGTCACCGAACAGATCTTTCGCATCAACGGCATCGGCGAGTTGCTGATCAAGTCGATCCAGAACTCGGATACGCCGGTGGTGATGGCGATCACCTTTATCTTCGCGGTGCTGGTGGTGGTGTTCAATTTGCTTGCGGATGTGCTGTACGGGATACTCGATCCGCGGATTCGGTACGACTGATATGAATGTGGGGAAACCAGGTTTCCCACACCCCCGTAGGGGCGCCGGTCTCGAGAACGAAGATGTCGGAAGCAAATCCGCCCGTCGATAACACCCCGGCGGCGCGCGCAACGCTCGCAGCGGTAACGCGCGCACAGCTTATGCGCCCGCCACGCTCGCTCTGGAGCGAGGCCTGGCGGCGCTTTCGCCGCCACCGGATGGCCGTGGCCGGCGCGGTGGTCTTCCTCGGCCTGGTGCTGTTTGTCGCCTGCGGCCCGCTGCTTGCGCGGAACGATCCCCGCGCGATCGATTTCAGCAGGAGCATGCTGGCGCCGAGTGGCGCGCACCTGATGGGCACCGATGACCTGGGGCGCGATATGCTGGCCCGGGTGATGCTCGGCGGGCGCATCTCGCTCGCGGTGGGCATCGTCTCTATGCTGATCGCGATCACCCTCGGCACACTGATCGGCGCAGTGGCCGGCTTCGCGGGCGGGCGGGTCGACAGCATCCTGATGCGTCTGACCGACCTGTTTCTGGCCCTGCCGGTGGTGCCGCTCCTACTGCTGCTGATCTTTCTCTTCCGCGATGCGCTGCGGCGCGCGTTCGGGCCGGAGACGGGCATCTTCATCCTGATCGTCAGTGTGATCGGCCTGCTCAACTGGATGACCGTGGCCCGGCTGGTGCGCAGTTCGTTCCTTGCGCTCAAGCAGAAAGAGTTCGTCGAGGCCGCCCACGCCCTGGGCATCGGCGAGGCACGGATCATGGTCCGTCACATCCTGCCCAACGCCCTCGGCCCGATCATCGTCGCGGCGACGCTCGGCGTCGGCGCAGCGATCATCACCGAGTCGGTGCTGTCGTTCCTCGGCCTGGGCTTCCCCCCCGATACCCCTACCTGGGGCCGCCTGCTCTACGACGGCCAGAATTTCCTCGATCTCGCCCCCTGGATGGTGCTCTGGCCCGGCTTCCTGATCTTCCTCACCGTGCTCAGCATCAACTACGTCGGCGATGGCCTCCGCGACGCGCTTGATCCCCGCTCGCGGCGCTGAGCCGCAGCTGCCCGCGTATCCGCAGCGCAGCTGCGTCGGTTCCATAGTGCTGACGTGTTATGGTTATATGATGCAAACTCGATTGCCAGTTTGCGGTGATCGTAATGCCGGCTTCAGCCGGCACAGCCACGCGTGAGGCGGCTCAAGCCACACTACGAACTGTCAAGCCGGAATGGCCGTTTCTGAACCGTGCCTAATATTCAACGAGGGCTGTGATGCCAAACCGAGACCCTTCGCTCCGGCTACGCCTCCGCTCAGGGTGACAGGTGTACGGTGTACTGATGCGGTACAAGGCAAACCCTCGTTGTAGTACTAAGGCATGGTTCAGAAGAGCGATACGGTGCATCTCCTGTGAACCTTGTCTGACGAGGGCGGGACGCCCTCGCTCCCGGGCTTGTCAGTTTATCCCAACGCTGAACACGCCTCCCTCCCACCATTATTCTGCACCATGGCCTTCCCACGTCGTTCCCTCCACTGGCTGCTCATCACCCTGCTGGCCGTCGCGCTGGTCGGCGGCTACCTGACCGGTGAGGACGTCGCCACCGCCTGGCGGGCCCCGGCGCGCCCGTCAGGCGGGGCCGCCGGGACGATCGCGGTCTACTTCACCACCCCCGAGCTGGTCTACCCCGACGTGCCCCGCTCCCGCCGGGCGCCGGCACCCGAGCGGGCCCTGCTCGCCGACCTCGAGGCGGCCCGCGAGCGCATCGAGCTGGTCAGCTTCGAGTACAACCTGCCCAGCATCGGCGCAGCCCTGGCCCGCGCGCAGGCCCGTGGTGTAGCAGTACGCCTCGCCCTGGACCGCGAAAGCCTGCATCATCCGGCGATGGCCAGCTGGGCCGGCGTGGTTGAGGAGGCGGGCATCCCGGTGAGCTGGGAGCAGAGCGACGGCTTCCTGCACAGCAAGTTCGTGATCATCGACCGCCGCGTGGTCTGGACCGGCTCGTGGAACGCGACGATCAACGACACCTACCGCAACAACAACAACCTGCTGCGCATCAGCGCGCCGCAGGTGGTGGCAAACTACGTCGCCGAGTTCGAGCGCATGGCAGCGGGGCGCTTCGGCAACACCAAGGCCGGCCCGACGCCCTACCCGCTGGTACGCCTGCCCGGGGCGACGATCGCGACCTACTTTTCACCCCACGAGCCGGTGCGCAGCCGGGTGCTTGAGCAGCTGCAGCGGGCGCGCACGCGGATTGATGTGCTGGCCTTCTCTTTCACCGACGCGGCGATCGCCGACGCGCTGATCGCCCGGCAGCAGGCCGGCGTGCCGGTGCGCGTCGTCTTCGAGGCGCGCAACGCCAACGGCTCAGGCGCGCAGTACGGGCGGCTGCTGGGCGCCGGCCTGGAGGTGCTCAAGGACGGCAACTGCTACACCATGCACCACAAGTTGATGATCATTGATGAGCGAGTCGTGATCACAGGATCGTACAACTTCACCGGGCGCGCCGAGGATGTGAATGACGAGAACCTGCTGATCATCGACGACCCGGCCCTGGCGCGGGCCTTCGCGGCGGAGTTCGCGCGGGTCCACCGGCAGGCGCGCCTCCCGTTGCGCTGCGTGTAGCCCGGCGGACTACGACTTTCGACTGATCTTACGAGCGGGCCTGGAACCCTTCCCAATGCGCCAGCGTCTAATCCACGAGTGGAGAATTTATGACCTTCCGGGGGGCCGTTGTGGCCCCTTCGGCATCTTTAGCGAAAGGGTACGACGATGGCTCGCAATCTCAAGCACACGCGGCGCTGGGCTCTGCCGCTGGCGCTGATTGCGGCGCTGCTGCTGGTCGTGGTTGGCCAGGCGCTCGCCCAGCCCGGCCCACCAGCGGAGCCCTTGCTGCCCAACACTGAGCCGGGTGACAGCGCCACCGCCGACATCCCGATCTGGATGCTGAGCGAACAGGAGGCGGTGGAGGCAACCCTGCGCGCCTACTTCGCCAGCGACCAGCTGACCGCAGCAGAGGCGCAGGCGCTGCTAGAGCAGTTCGTCCCGGAGGAGGCACCGCTGCTACCGGAGCGGATCACCACGGAGGAGGCACTGCCGCTGCTGGAGCAGCCAGCCGCACCGCAGGCGCCCGCACTCGAGGCGATCAGCAAGGTCTACCTGCCGCTCCTGCGCAAGGCAGCGCCCGTAGGCCAGCAGCCGCCTCTGCCGACGCCGGTTCCCCCAACGCCAACCCCGCGGCCGGAGCCGGTTGAGCCGGCCGACGTGGCGGTGACGATCTGGCCGAAGCCGAGCATCTGGGTGGCTCGCGGGGCGATCCTGGAGTATGAGATCCGCCTGGCGAACTATGGCAAGGGCGCGGCCAGCCAGACCACGGTGGTCTTCCCGATCAACCGGGCCCAGGTCTCCCAGTTCTCGACCAGCCTGGACAGCAGGGCCGGTGACTGGGTGCGCTCGGTGGACGAGAACAGCATCACCATTGTTTTCGGCAAGCTGGACTCGGGGGCCAGGCGCAGTGGGAAGCTCTTTATGCGCGTGAATGCGAATCTGCCGTTGCCGTCGCCTACCCAGCCGCCGGTGCTGATTGACACCCGTGCGAGCTACACCTTCCGCGACGGCGCGAACGGTGGCGGCCAGCGCACCAACTGGGCACCGGTGCTGGTGGGCTATGGCCCGAGTGATGCCCCGTACATCTGGGTGCGGGTGACGCCTGATCGCGGTCCGGCAGGCACGCGCCACAGCTTCTTCACCAACCGCTTCCTGCCCGGTGAGGGTGTGACGACCTGGCTGAATACGCCCCGGGGCGTGCAGCCGCTGTCGCTGCGCGGCACGGCAAACGGCGAGGGGATCGTCGAGCTGGTGTTCAACAGCTCTGGCCTGGCACGGGGCACCTACCAGATCGTGCTCTACGGCCAGCGCAGTGGCCTGACCGGGGTCGCCAGCTTCATCGTGGAGTGACGCCGGACACGCGGCGGCGGGGTGAGGTAAAGCTCCTGCAACATCCCTGGGGCAAACCCTGAACCCCGGTTAGGTCGGTGGTGTTGGTGGCGCAGCCGCCAACACCACCGACCTAACGTCTTGTGGGCCGGCGTGGCCGCCCGACAACCCACCGCGGGAGGCGGACGTTGCACACGCCCCGCGCCCGCAAGCGCGCCCGTTGCAAAAGCCGCAGGCCTGGAGTATAGTAACCCTGGCACGGGGCTGTAGCTCAGTGGATAGAGCAGCCGCCTTCTAAGCGGCCGGTCGTGCGTTCGATCCGCACCAGCCCCGCCACTGCCCCGGCATACGCTGATGACGAGTTTCTCAGAGAACCGGAACCAGGCCGTCTACCACTTCCGGCGCGCCTGGAGCCGGGCCTACCTCGCGGACATTCTCGCCCGCCTCACCGGGCGGAGCAACGATCTGATCGCCTTCGAGGAGGCTTGCCGCTCCCTCAAGGGCCAGGTCAGCAGTCAGCGTGAGCTGCGCGAGATCCCGCTTGATGCCATCGTGGGCAGCGTCGGGCGCTACACCGACTTCACCCGCCAGTTCCTTCCCCGCCGCCGCAGCGATGAGGAGCGTTGGTCCCGTGTGATGGCGGTGATGGACGACCCGCTCAGCACACCACCCATCCACGTCTACCAGATCGGCGCGGCCTACTTCGTGCTCGATGGCAACCACCGCGTCTCGGTGGCCCGTGAGCGTGGCGCCAGCCATATCCTGGCCTATGTCACCGCAGTCGCTACCCGGGTACCCCTCACGCCAGATACCACCCCCGACGAGCTGATCCGCAAAGCGGAGGAGGCCGACTTCTACGCATTGACCGACCTGGATCAGGCGCGACCTGGCGCCGACCTGCGCGTTACCAATCCGGGTCAGTACCGCGCCATCCTGGCCGACATCGAGGACTGGCGCCAGGCGCAGGCTGCCCAGGGCCATAGCCTCAGCCTGGCGCAGGCGGCAGCAAGCTGGTACGACGAGGTGTACCTGCCGATCGTTGCGATCATCCGCGAGCGGGGCCTGCTGCACGGCTTCCCAGAGCGCACCGAGACCGACCTCTACGTCTGGATCTCGCGCCACCGGGCGCACCTCGAGGCCACCCTGGGCTGGACGCTCGACCCGGAGGTGGCCGCCGATGACCTGGTGGCTGCTCACGAGCAGGGGCGCCCGCTCACCGCTGCCGACGCGCTGCCACCCCCACCGGCCATCAGCCCGCTGATCGACGGCCCACCGCCCGGGCGCTGGCGCCACGAGCGCCACGTCACCTCGCTGGACGAGCGCCTCTCCGCCGACGTGCTGGTGCCGATTGGTGGGGATCCCGACAGCTGGCTGGCGCTCGAACAGGCCCTGGTGGTGGCCCGACGCGAGGGTGGGCGGCTGCACGGCTTGCACGTGATGCCCGACGCAGCAGCGCGCGACGATGCCGCGGCGCGGGCCGTGCAGGCGGAGTTCGAGCGGCGCTGCGCCCAGGCCGGCGTCAGCGGCAGGCTGGCGGTCGACGTTGGCCCGGTTACGCAGACGATCGTGGCGCGCGCCCGCTGGACCGACCTGGTCGTGGCGCGGCTGGCCCATCCGCCCGGCGAGGGCGGGCTGTCACGGCTGCGGGCCGGCTTCCACGCCCTGGTGCAGCACTGCCCGCGGCCCCTGCTGGCCGTACCTGGTCCGGTCACCCCACTCGACTCGGCGCTGCTCTGCTACGACGGCAGCCCCAAGGCCACCGAGGCGCTCTTCGCGGCGGCCTATCTGGCCCTGCAGTGGGCGATCCCGCTCACTGTGCTCACCGTGCTGGCGCCGGGGCGTGGCGGTGAGCCAGCCCTGGCCCGCGCCTGCCGATACCTTGAAGCTCAGGGCGTGCGGCCAAACTGTGTCGTCACGGCGGGCCCGCCTGCCGCCACGATCATTGCCACCGCGCGCGAGCGCGGCTGCGACCTCATCCTGATCGGCGGCTACGGCCACGGACCACTGCTCGAGGCGATGATCGGCGGCACCCTGGACGAAGTTCTGCGCACCAGCGAGCGGCCGGTGTTGATCTGCCGGTGATACCCTTCGAAGTCGCACACAACCCGATCATCCTGGCCCTGACCGTGTTCGTGATCGCAGGCGCGGCGCTCATGGGCGGCCTCAGCGGCTTTGGCTTCGCATTGCTCAGCACGCCGTTGATGCTGGTCCTCGGCCTGCCGCTGGCCCTGGTCGTGCCGATGAACCTGTCGATCGCCATGCTGACCCGCGTCGCCGTCGTGGTGCGCCTGCGGAGCCACATCCGCTACCGTCGCGTGCTGATGATGGCGCTGGCAAGTGTCCCGGGGATCGGGCTAGGGCTGCTGACCCTGGGGCACATCTCGCCCGAGACGATCAAGCTGGCGACCGGCATCCTGGTCATGGTGGTCACCGTGCTGATCTGGCGCAGCGGCTCTCGCCCGCCGCTGCGCCCGCGGCCCGGCGCTGCGGCGCTGGCCGGCTGCCTCGGCGGTTTCCTCGGGGCCACCACGTCGCTCAACGGTGTGCCGGCGGTGCTACTGCTGGCCAGCGAGCAGGCCGCTCCACGGCGCTTCCAGGCCGACCTGGCGCTCTTCGTTGTGCTCACCAATATCGCCACGCTGCGCTTGCAGGCCTGGCGTGGCCGGCTGCCCGGCGCTGCCGTGCTGCCCCTCGGCGCCGTCTGGCTGGCGGTGGCCATGGTCGCCAATCACATCGGCACCAGCCTGGGCGGGCACCTGCCTGTAGCGACCTTTCGCCGCCTGGCCCTGGCCCTGGCCTTCGGCGCGGGGGCGATGACCGTCATCACCGCCTGAGGAGGGCCGAAGCATTGGCACAGCCAGTGCTTCGGCCCTCCT
>DAOUBZ010000472.1:0-6636 GCA_034432515.1 Chloroflexaceae bacterium
AGGGGTTTCTACTGCATTAGGACGCCCTAGAACCTGCTTTTGCTTCGACTACTAACCTCCACTGTTCGGATATTGGAGAGCTTCTAACAGCAGGCGCCATCGGGGTGGCCGTTTCGGTGGTCTGGGGTCCGCAGGCCGCCAGCAGGAGCAGCAGGATTGCGACAAGCCCACGCATACGATTGGCCATAGGAATACGACTCCTTTGTAACTCACTCCCCCAGGTCATTGAGCGCGATCGGGCGGGTGCGCGGCGCGGTATTGACCGGCAGCAGCAACGAGATCGCGCCAGCGATGAGCACGAAGGCCATCGAGGCCCAGAGGCAGAGCACCAGGCCACCACTCGCGCCGAAGCGCAGCCCGACCTGGTAGAGCAGGCCCGAGAGCACCGTGCCCGCCAGCCGGCCCATGGCATTGGCCATGTAGTAGAAGCCGACGTTCATCGCCACTTTGTCACTGTCGGTGTAGGCCAGGATGAGATAGCTATGCACCGCCGAGTTGAGCGCAAAGACCACGCCGAAGGCCAGCAGCCCGCCCACCACCGCCAGGGTCGGGGCGACGCCGTTCATCAGTGCGATTGCGATCCCGGCGGGGAAGGCGGCCAGCCCGAAGGCCAGCGCCGCGGCCGTGCGCCCGTCGGGCTCGTGGGCACCTTCGACGCGGCGCCGGATCAGGCCCGGGGTTGATGCCTGCACAACGCCGTAACCGATCGTCCAGGCGGCCATAAAGCCGCCGGCCAGCCAGAAGTCCCAGCCCAGCACACTGACGAAGAAGACCGGCAAGCCGACCACAAACCAGACGTCGCGGGCGCCGAAGAGGAAGATGCGCGCCGCCGCGAGCAAGTTCACCGCCCGGTTGTGCGAAAACATGTGGGTGAACTTCGCCTTCTTGTTGGCCGTGCCCAGGTCCCCTTTGATCAGCGCCATCGCCAGGACCAGCGCGCTGAGCACCAGCGCGCCGAGGATCATGAGCGCGACCTGGAAGCCCACCAGGGTCAGCAGCAGGGCGCCCACGAAGAAGCCCACGCCCTTGATCGCGTTCTTCGAGCCGGTGAGAATGCTCACCCAGCGGTAGAGCTGGCCCTGGGTCTCGCCGGCGACGAGCTTCACCGCGCTCTTCGAGGACATCTTGGTCAGGTCCTTGGCAATGCCGGAGAGCGCCTGGGCGAGCATCACGTAGGGGACGACCAGCAGCGAGGGCGGGGCGAAGGCGAGTAGACTGAGCGCGATCAACTGGGTGCCCAGCCCCATAAACAGGGTCGTCTTGAGGCCGAAGCGCGCGCCCAGGTAGCCGCCAAACAGATTGGTGATGATGCCGAAGACCTCGTAGAAGAGGAAGAGCGAGGCCACCTGGAAGGGGCTGAAGCCGAGCTGGTAGAAGTAGAACAGCACCAGCATGCGGATGGCGCCATCGGTGAGCGTATCGGCCCAGTACGCCCCGGTGACCAGGATGTAGTTGCGCAGGTCCGCGGCCTGCTTCGTGGTGGGAAGGCTCTCAGTGGTTGCCATATTCGTCAAGCGCCGGGCGCCAGCCCCTGCGCTACCTTGCGTGCCAGTTCGACGTAGCGATTGGCGTAGCCCCACTCGTTGTCGTACCAGGCGTAGATCTTCACCTGGGTACCGGCGGTGACCATGGTGCAGGCGGCGTCGATGATCGCCGAGTGGGGATTGGTCACAAAGTCGATCGAGACCAGTGGGCGCGTCTCGTAGGCGAGGATGCCTTTGAGCGGGCCGGCGGCGGCGGCGCGCAGCAGGTCATTCACTTCGGCCACACTGGTGGGGCGCTGCACCTCGAAGACGCAGTCGGTGAGCGAGGCATTGAGCAGCGGCACACGCACCGCCTGGCCATCGAGCTTGCCGAGCAGTTCGGGGAAGATCATGCCAATCGCCGTCGCCGAGCCGGTAGTGGTGGGCACCAGCGAGAGGCTGGAAGCGCGGGCGCGGCGCAGATCCTTGTGCGGCTGGTCATGCACACTCTGGGTATTGGTGGAGCTATGGATGGTGGTGATCATGCCGTGTTTGATGCCGATGCCCTCGTGGATCACCTTGACCACCGGGGCCAGGCAGTTGGTGGTGCAGGAGGCGGCGGTGATCAGGTGATGTGCGGCGGGGTCGTAGCGGTGATCGTTGACGCCCATCACGATGTTGAGCACGTCGCCCTTGACCGGGGCGGCGACGATGACCTTCTTGACGCCCGCTGCGAAGTAGGCGGCCAGTTGCTCGGGGGTGCGGAACTTGCCGGTGGCCTCGAGCACGATCGCCACCCCGGCGTCGGCCCAGGGCACCGCCCCGGGCTCCTTGATCGAGCTGTAGCCGATCGGCGTGCCGTCAATAACCAGGCGGTCGCCCTCACCCTGGACCTCGTGGCCCCAGCGGCCGTGTACCGAGTCGAAGGCCAGCAGGTGGGCGCCCACCGCCCCATCGCCACCGATCTCGTTGACGTGCACGAACTCCAGCTCGGGCCAGCCCCAGGCTGCGCGCAGCGCCAGCCGCCCGATCCGGCCGAAACCGTTGATCCCGACCCGTACACCCATCGCGCGTGCTCCTTGCTCGCGCCGCACCCGGTACCTGCCAATCGGCGCGAGCGCCAGTTCAATCATCTGGAATTGATGCAAGTATAGCACGTACCACGTTAATTGTTCATTATCGGCGTGTTAAGACGATAGTGGTTGATAGATATCAGCCTGGCGCACAGGGGAGATTGCGCGAGCCACAGGGTGGCAAATAGCGGTATCATGGAAGTATCTGACCACGTGACAACAGGAGGCGCCTATGCCAGCCACAGCGGGCTCACCTGGCTTTCCTCCGCTGGAGGCGCGTAATCTGAACGGGAAACGTGTCTTCCTGCCCAGCGGGTTGGGCGGCGAGCGCAACCTGGTGCTGATCGCCTTCCGGCGCTGGCACCAGGCGCTGGTCGACTCCTGGTTCCCCTACCTCGACACGCTCATGGCCAGCCATCCCGAGCTGCGGGCCTACGAACTGCCGCTGATCAGCAGCCTCTATGGCCTGGCCCGCCCCTTCATCGACGGCGGCATGGCCGTAGCTATTCCCGACCCGAAGGTGCGCGAACGCACCCTGACGGTCTATACCGATGTGGGGCAGGTGATGGCGGCGCTGAACATCCCCAACACGATGACCATCAGCGTGCTGCTCGTCGACCGCCAGGGGCGGATCTTCTGGCGCAGCGAGGGGCCCTATGGCCCCGAGCGAGCCGCCGGGCTGGAGCGGGCGCTCGCGACGTCTCCGGAACCAGGCGGGAGGGATCGCGTCGATGACGGTTGAGCTTGCGATGCTGGTCTTCGCGGTGCTGGTGCTGCTCAGCGTTGTGGCGACCCGTACCTCCAGCCGCTTCGGGGTGCCCGCACTGCTGCTGTTCCTCGGCATCGGCATGCTCGCCGGCTCCGATGGCCCGGGCGGGATCGCCTTCGCCGACTACAACCTCACCCAGGCCCTCGGTGTGATCGCCCTGGTGTTCATCCTCTTCTCGGGCGGGCTCGACACCGACTGGCCGGCCATCCGCCCGGTGCTGACCCAGGGGCTGGTCCTGGCCAACCTGGGCGTGGTACTCAGCACATTGCTGCTGGGCGGCTTCGCCATGCTCGTGCTTCAGCTCGACTGGCAGACCGGGCTGCTGCTCGGGGCGATCGTCTCCTCGACCGACGCGGCTGCGGTCTTTTCAGTGTTGCGCGAGCGCGGGGTCAACCTCAAACACAACCTTGAACCGCTGATCGAACTGGAGTCCGGCTCCAACGATCCGATCGCAGTCTTTCTGACCACCGGGGTGATCGGCTTGATCACCACGCCCGGCGCCTCGCTACTCGGCCTGGCGCCCAGCTTCGTGCTGCAGATGGCGCTGGGCGCGGGCGGCGGCTGGCTCTTCGGGCGGCTGATCGTGCTGGCGGTCAACCGTATCCGCCTGCAGCAGGAGGGGCTCTATGTCGTCTTCACCCTCGCGCTGACCGTGCTGACCTACGCTGGCACGACGCTGGTGGGCGGCAACGGCTTTCTGGCGGTCTACCTGGCAGGGATTGTCGTCGGCAACTGCAACCTGGTGCACAAGCGCAGTATCCTGCGCTTTCACGACGGCATCGCCTGGCTGATGCAGATCGCGATGTTCCTCACCCTGGGCCTGGTGGTCTTCCCCTCGGAGTTGATGCCAGTTGCGCCAGTCGGGCTGCTGGTGGCGCTGTTCCTGGTCTTTGTCGCCCGGCCGCTGAGTGTGATAGGGGCGCTGATCTGGTTCCGGCGCTCGTTGCGCGAGATGCTGATGGTCTCGTGGGCGGGACTCCGCGGCGCCGTGCCGATCGTGCTTGCGACCTTCCCGCTGATTGCCGGGATCTCCGGGGCGACGCTGATCTTCAACGTGGTCTTCTTCGCCGTGCTGGTCTCGGTGCTGCTGCAAGGGGTATCGATCGGCTGGGTGGCACGCCTGCTACGCCTCAACGCGGATGAGCCCCGCATCCAGGACAGCCACGTCTATGTGCCGGATGTGCGCCTGAACAGCCGCATGATGGCGGCGATCGTCCCCGAGGGGTCGCCGCTGGTGGGCCGCAGCCTGCTCGATCTACGGCTGCCGCGGGGTGTGCTGGTGGTGCAGATCCAGCGTGAGGAAGCGCCGATCATCCCGAGTGGCGATACGGTGCTCCAGGCCAACGACCAGCTGATCGTGCTGGCAACCCCCGATACGCTGCCGGTGCTGGAGCAGCTGTACCGGGATTCCGGGGTGCAACTGATCAGCGCGCTGAACGCCAGTCGCCTCAGTGGGATGCTCACCGGTGAGCCTGGCCGCGGCCCCGCATAACGGTAACCAGGATCGCCCCCGGTCGAGAAAGTGTCACGCCGGGTAGCTACACCGGCACTTGTCATGGCGCGCGCGGCAACCTATGCTTATGCTCAGGCGGCACACTGTCGTTGCCGTTTCGTGCCACCGCGACACGCTACGAGCGCGAGCGAAAGGAGCGGGTCATGAGTGAGAGCGTCTACAAAGTCGTGGAGATCGTAGGCTCAAGCACCGAGTCCTGGGAGAAGGCCGCCACTATGGCGATGTTGACTGCAGCCAAGACGCTGCGCGACATCAGGGTCGCCGACGTGGAGGCGTTCGACGTGCATCTTGATGGGGACAAGATCGTCTATCGGACGAAGATCAAACTCTCCTTCAAGTACCACGAGGACGAGTAAGCTCAGGGTTAGCACGCTGCCGGCGAGTTGCTAAACGGCTGACCGGTCGCCCCACTCGCTGGTAGGCGTGCCCATGCAACGCGAAGCGGGACCTCACGCTGGTTGAGGTCCCGCTTATCTGTACTTGTGCGACGCGATGAGGCGATGAGGCGATGTGCTCGCGTCCTCGCCTCATCGCCTCACGCATTTCAACCGTCTCGCGCGCATTATCCGGACAGGACGTCCTCGGTCCAGGCGTGGGACAGCCCGGCGAGCGCGGGGCGTGCGGCCTCGCGCACGTACCAACGGATGCGCTGCCGCACCTGAAAGCCACAGCATTCGAACAGCCGCCGGGCCGCAAGATTGGCAGCACCGGTGCTCAGGCGGACGGTGTCAAGCCCCGCGGCGCGCATTGCCTGGAGCAACTGGAGGGTCAGCGCCCGCCCGAGGCCACGCTCGCGGTAGCACGGGTCGACACCAACGAACTCGATCCAGCAGAGCCGCTGCCCGAGGCGCTGGCGTTCAAGCTCGCAGCAGATGGCAAGCGCATAGCCGACCAGTGTCCCATCAGCCAGCACGGCCACCAGGTCGAGCTCAGGCCGGTAGCCGGGGGCGCTCATGAGCGCGGAGCGTTCGTCGACGCTTTTGCGCCCGCCCACAAACAGCCGCCCGTGGAGCGCGGTAGCCGCCGCGAGGTCGCGGCTGGCAACGAATGGCCGGATCAGCACCGCCGGTAGGGGCAACGGCGCATCGATCGGCGTGTCCAGCGCGCGTTCCATACGCAGCGTCTGCCAGGCGTCCTCCTGGAAGCCAGCCCGCTCCAGCAGGGCAGCGAGCCGCCGATCGTCGCTGCACACCGGCACAAAGAGGCTGACACACTCGCCGGCGCCCGAAGCGGCCTGGCCCGCGCTGGCCAGGCCCCAGCTGAGCATCGCGCTCGCCAGGCGCTCATCATCGGCGCCAACCCGCGTGCACGACACCAGCACGCTCTCGTCGAGGAGCATGGCCACGCCCACCAGAACGCCATGATGATCCTCCCAGAGCCGGGCATAGGGCGTGCCCTGCGGGCAGGCAACCAGTTCGGCCTGCAGCGTATCCAGCGGTGGCCAGAGGTCACCGCGATCCACGGCCCGGGCAGCGAGCCAGAGTTCGAGGACGGCGGCGCGATCGGCCGCACCGCGATAGGCTCTGTGCTTCAGGATGGGCATCGTTGCCCCTCATGGGTGTCCACACCGGGCGCCCACGGGGGGCGCGCCCGGAGGGCTGGACGCGGCGCGCTAGGCTATGTCCACACCGGGCGCCCACGGGGGGCGCCCACGCTCTCAGGGGTAGGTTTTTTGGCGGATGACGTCCTGATGCGCTGCTTGCCCTCACCCCCCTACCCCCCTTCGGCTACGCTCAGGGCAGGCCTCTCCCGGCCCAGGAGAGGGGGGTATGTTGTCGGCGTTGCGATGCGCCAGCTCCGCTGGCGCATCGCAACGCC
>DAOUBZ010000473.1:0-2288 GCA_034432515.1 Chloroflexaceae bacterium
GCCAGCTCCGCTGGCGCATCGCAACGCCAGATTCTGGCCCCCTCCCCTGCCAGGGGAGGGGGGTAGGGGGGTGGGGTATGTGGGGCCTGAGGGCGCAACTCCCCAAAAACCTACCCCTGGTAGAGGGTTGGGGAGGGGGCGGCGTTACCGAAAACCTTCATTCACAGACTACTGAGCGGTCGGTATGACCCCGCCTCCTCTGTTCTATCTGGAAACAAAGGGGCGCGAGTGGTTGCGGAACGTCTGGAAGGAGAACCCTATCAGGGTGCTTTGGCAATAGATGGGATTACGCAGAGCGCCGCGCCCTCCGCGTCTACCCTGCCATGCTCCGCAAAGGGCCGCGCGGCGAAACCACGCTTTTCACCAGCCGCTGCCATCCCGGTGCGCCGCAGCCGTAGATGCGCGACCCAGACTCTGTGGCCCTCGGCGTCCTCTGCGGTAAGTACCAGAAACCCCGGTTCACAGAGTGCTGAACCTGCGTGGCCCGCGCGGCAGGGACGATAGTGTTCACATCTACCGAACACGTTCGCACCACAGAGGGCGCGCAGGGCTTCAAAACGTTCACCCTCTCCGTTGCTCTGCGTGCTCTGCGGTAAATCTGAACAGGTACCAGGGACAGGCCGATCATGCCCGCATCACGCCGGCACGGCCGCCGGCGCCACCACCTCATCACGGGCGATCTTGCCGTCCACCAGGGTGACCACGCGCCGGGCATAGGCGATCACCCGCGGGTCGTGGGTTGCATAGACGAAGGCCGTGCCGGTCTCGCGGTTGAGGCGGGCCATGATCTCCATGGCCTGCTGGCCATTCGCGGTGTCCAGGTTGGCGGTCGGCTCGTCGGCCAGCACCAGCACCGGGCGCAGGACGAGGGCCCGCGCGATCGCCACCCGCTGCTGCTCGCCGCCCGAGAGCTGGTCGGGCCGGTGGTGTGCCCGGCCCTCCAGGCCCACCGCGGCGAGCAGTTCGCTCACCCGGGCCCGGCGCTCGGCCGGACGCACCCCGCTGAGCAGCAGCGGCAACTCGATGTTCTCGTAGGCGGTCAGCACCGGCACCAGGGCGAAGAACTGGAAGACGAAGCCGATGCTCGTGCGCCGCAGGTCAGCGCGCTGGGCGGCGTTGTAGCGCGTCACATCCTGGCCCCTGATGATCACCGTGCCCTGGTCGGGCCGGTCGAGGCAGCCGATCAGCTGCAGGAGGGTAGTCTTGCCCGAGCCCGAGGGGCCCACCAGGGCCACGAGCTCGCCCTCGGCGATGCTCAGCGTAACGTCGTCGAGGGCGCGGGTCTCCACTGCGCCCACACGGTAGCATTCGGTGATGTGCTCAACCCGGATCGCGTCCATGCTGCACCTGCAACTTCGATTAGGCCCGCAGCGCCGCTACCGGTTCGAGCCGGGCCGCGTACCACGCGGGGTAGAGGGCGGCGACGAGGATAATGCCCAGCATCGCGACCGCCAACCCGGCGAAGGTGGCGGACACAAAGCGGGCGTGGATGCTCGTGCTGAGCGCAACGCCGCTGCCACCCACGGCAGCCGCCGCGCCGATCGGGATGCCCACCACCGTCAGGTAGCCGACCGCGGCCGTGCCGATCACGGCGCCCATGAGCAGCCCGGCAAACCCGAGAATGGCCGCCTCGAGCAGGAACATCTGCATCACCTGGCGTCCCTTCATGCCGAGAGCACTCAGGATACCCATCTCACGGATACGCTCGAACACCGACATCAGCAACGTGTTGGCCAGGATCACTGCGACGATCAGGATCACAATCGCGTCGAGGATGGCGTAGAAGGCCATGCCGGTCTGCATCGTGTCAAGCAGCAGCCGGTTCAGATCCTCCCAGGTGCGCACGACCAGCCCCGGCTCGTCCAGGGCCGCAGCGACGGCGGCAGTGTTGGAGCGACTGTCCAGCAGGATGATCACCGCGCTCGCCCGCCGCGATGTGTTAGTGAAGGCCTGCGCCCGCGCGAGCGGCATCAGCGCCGCAGCGTCGTCGTAGCTGGGGATGCCGGTGGCGAAGATGCCGCGTACGGTGAAGATCCCCTCGATCGCCCGCCCGTCGGCGTCGACGACGGTCAGCGATACGCGCTGGCCCACGCCGGTGCCGAGGCTGGCGGCCAGCCGCTCGCCGATCAATATGCCGCCGCGGTCGTCGGCGTCAAGAAACGCGCCGGCGATCATTGCCGAGCGGATGGGCTCGTAGACCGGCGAGGCGGTGTCGATGCCATAGAGCCGCAGGCGCGCCGAGTCGGCGGGCGTCGCGGCGATTGCGCCCGCCCAGAGCACCGGCGCGG
>DAOUBZ010000474.1:0-1583 GCA_034432515.1 Chloroflexaceae bacterium
GGCGGCTCGTTACGGGCTGGTCCGGCCCGTTGTGGCGGTTTGCGCCCCCGGCCAGACTCACGCGCCCCCTGACGGCGTGCCGGAGCGGGCGGTGCCTCCCGCTCCGCGCGCAGAGGTGGTTCAGCGCGTGGCGGCAGCACAGCCGGGATTGGCGCCGGCGTTTCCTGCCGCGGGAGCGGAGCCGGGGTGGGTTGCTCCCGCCGGGGCGGCTCCAGCTCGACCCGTTCTGCGGCACGCTCGCTGGTCGGCGCCGGCCCACCGCCGAGGAGCGCCAGCAGCCAGTCCCGGTCGGCGTGAGCGAGCGGCTCCAGCAGCGCGTCACCGCGGCAGGCAAGGGCCACATCGTAGGCCACGGGGAGCATGTGTTCCAGGCTGCTGAAGAGCCAGGCGGCCAGACCGTTGCCCCCTGGCTGGGCGTCCACGAAGTAGATCCGCCCCGCCTCGGCATCGTAGGCGGGCACCAGGTCGCTCACGGCGCAGAGTGTCAGCAGTGGCAGGGCGATAACCAGCGACCAGCCGACCAGTGGCCCCTCAGCTTTGACACCCGCTGGCAGCTCGACCCAGAGGGCCGGCGCGCTCCAGCTGGCCGTGAGCGGCGGGCTGAGCACAGCCTCCAGGGCTGCAGCGCCGGGTGCCGCTTCGCGGTAGCCATACACCTCTTCGTCGACCACCACCCGCCCCCAGCCAAGCTCGCGGCCGCGCAGGGCGCGGCGCTCGATGCAGTCGCGCACCTGCACGCTACAGCGCCGCAAGGGGAAGGTGCGCCGCGGCTCGGGATTGCCATGCACGTGTAGCGTGAGCGCGGTTTCGTCGCGAGCAACGACGCGGTAGCCACCGCGAACCGGTGGCAGGGCTGCCCCGGGATGGCCCCAGCGGTCGAACACGGCCAGGCTCAGCACGCCGAGCTCGGCACCCTGGTCGTCCACGATCCGCACCGGCGCTGTCGCGGCCGAGCCCAACTCGAAGCCCGGATAGGGATCATGAGCAGCCGCGCCGGGCTGCCAGGCGGGCAACGCCTCGGGCAGGCGCACCAGCAGCCCGTTGCGCTCCAGCCGCGCGACGATCGCATCCATCTGCCACAGCTCAACCTCAGCCACGCTGATCGGGCGCTCCGCAGCCGCACAGACCAGGTGCTGGGCCTCGACATAGGCGTTGGCCGGCGCAATCACCCAGCGCGGTGGTGCGCGGTCGAACAGCGGGATCAGCTCGCTATCCGGCTCGCCCGCTCGGGGCACCTGGGGCTCGCCGGCGAGTGCTGCTGGCGCCTGGTGGCGTTGGGAACGCCGCTCGACCAGCTGCGCCAGCGCGCGCTCAGCCGGGTCATCGCCAAGCAGTAGCACGGAGAGCGACCCGGCATCGAGCGCCTGGTGGAGATTGGCGGCGGCGCCACCCACACCGATCAGCAGCTGGGCCTGGGCAGGGCGCGGGCTCGGCCCGATGCTCACCGTGTCCACGTCGCGGCCAACGAGCGCCCGCAGCAGCGCCGCCTCGAAGGGCGCGCAACTGATGTGCACCCGTGCGCCGGCCCGGGTGAGGCCGAGGGCCAGGGCCGCCGCCTCGCGCACGCGTTCACCCGGCAGGCG
>DAOUBZ010000475.1:0-3259 GCA_034432515.1 Chloroflexaceae bacterium
CACCGGCCGTGCGGAGCAGTAGCTGCGCGATACGGCCCAGCGGGCCGGCGCTGCAACGGCGGATGCCGGCCAGCCCGGGCCGCAGGCGCCGGTGGTGCAGGAGGCCAGGCAGCAGCAGCAAGGCCCGGCCGGCGCGTGGAGCAGCCAGCGCACGCAGCGCCGTCTCGGTCTTACCGGCAGCAGCCGGGGCGAGCACGATCGTCACATCCGGCATACGCTCCTCACGCTTGCACGTTGCTCTGCCATGGCCCGCCCGGCGGCTCAAGCCGCGGGCCAGGGCCTGCGAAACCGGCCTGCGCGGCCAATTAGAGCTGTAGGCCCATCAGCTATCGGCTATTCACGTCAGGCCGGCGAGCAGCGCCCGCAGGTCGCCGAGGAAGACCCGCGGGCTGCGGGCGCGCATGCCCACGAAGGCGTGGTCGACCCCGGGATAGATGCGCAGCATCGCGGCCGGGTTGCGCTCATTCAGCAGGTAGGCGTTGCGCACCGGGACGGTAGCGTCCCGGTCGCCGTGGATCACCAGCAGCGGCAGAGTGATCCGCTCAATCACATCGAGCGGCCGCGGCAGCAGCACCTCACCGAGGCGGAAGCCCAGCAGCGGAGCCACCGGGCGCAGCCAGGGCACCGGCGCGACGTACTTGACCAGTTGGGGCCGTAGCCCGCCGGTTAGCTCGTAGTCGGCGGGCGCGCTGACCACGGCCACCGCGTCGGGCATTGGAAAGGCCGGGTTATCGGCCTCGGCGCCCAGCGAGGCGAGCGTGATCAGGCCGCCCATGCTCTCGGCCACCACCGCAACGCGCCGGTAGCCCCAATCGCGGGCGGCCATGAGCACCGCGGCAAGGTCCAGCGCCTCAGCGCCGCCGAAGCTGGCCAGACCGGCGCTCAGCCCGTAACCGCGCCAGTCGAAGGTGAGCACGTCGTAAGGGCCGGCCAGGTGCTCGGCGAGCCAGACGATCGACGCCGCCTGCTGGTTGGCGCCGAAGCCGTGGGCGATAATCACCAGCCGGTCGGAGCCGCGGCGCAGCAGCGTCGTCGCCACGGTCACCCCGTCAGCGGTCGTCAGCTGCTGCAGTTCAGCCGGGCCACTGTAGGGTGCCCGCTGCAGGTGCGCAATCGGATTCAGTTCGGCCGCGACGCGGCGCGCGGCGTAGGGGTATCGGCGGTGACGAGGCATCGGGTAATGCTACAATGAACGACGGTACAACATCGACTGACAGAGGTTGAACGATGAGCGGCAACCTATCCGCAACTGACGGGCCACGGCCCGGCCTGCTGGCCGTGTTTGCCCACCCGGACGACGAGAGCTTCGGCTGTGGCGGCACCCTGGCCCGCTACGCCTGGAGCGGCGCCGCGGTGCACCTGATCTGCGCCACCGGCGGCGAGGAGGGTTCGTTCGACCCGGAGCACCTCGCGGGCTACACGACACTCGCCGAGCTTCGCCGGGCCGAACTGGAGTGCGCCGCCCAGGCCCTGGGGCTCAGCAGCGTGATCATGCTCGGCTACCGCGACTCGGGCATGCCGGGCGCCCCGGCCAACAGCCATCCCGAGGCCCTCGCAGCCCAGCCGCTGGAAGCCGTGGCCGCCCGCGTGACCCACGAGATCCGCCGGCTGCGACCCCAGGTGGTCATCACCTTCGACCCGATCGGCGGCTACCGCCACCCCGATCACATCGCCATCCAGCGGGCCACGGTCGAGGCCTTTCACGCCGCGGGCGACCCCGCGCGCTTTCCCGATGGGTTGCCGGCCTACGCGCCGCAGAAGCTCTACTTCCATACCTTCCCGCGCGGCGCCCTCCGCGCCGCCGTGCGGCTGATGCCGCTCTTCGGGCGCGATCCGCGGCGCTTCGGGCGCAACAAGGATGTCGATCTTGCCAGCCTGGCCGAGGTCGAGTTTCCCATTCACGCCCGGATCGACATCCTTCCCGTGCTCGCGGCCCGCGATGCCGCGGGCGCCTGCCACGCCAGCCAGGGCGGCGGCGGTGGCCTGCGCGCTCGTATCCTCACCCGGCTGCTCAGCCTGCTCGGCGGCCACGAGATCTACATGCGCGCCCACCCGCCCGCGCCCCCCGGCCTCCGCGAGACTGACCTGTTCGCGGACGTGCGGCTCTGAGGCGCTGCGCAACGGGTCAGGTCGAAGCATTCGCCACACGGGGGCGCTGTTCCCATGAGGGGCCTGCGGCGAATGTTTCGGCCCTACGCGGCCACGTTGTCACCCCGGCACCCCGACCTCGATCTCCGCCACCGACTCAACCACCCGCGTTGGGCGGTAGGGGAAACGCTCCACATCCTCGCGGCGTGTCACCCCGGTGAGCACGAGGATGGTCTCCATACCGCTCTCGGTGCCACCGATGATGTCGGTGTCCATCCGATCGCCGACCATCACCGACTCCTCGGAGTGGGCGCCGAGGGTGCGCAGCGCGGTGCGCATCATCAGCGGGTTCGGTTTGCCCACGAAGTATGGCCGCACCCCGGTAGCCGCAGCGATCAGCGCCGCGATCGCGCCACAGGCCGGCACGATCCCGCCATCGCCAGGGCCGCTGACGTCGGGGTTGGTGGCCACGAAGCGCGCACCCGCCGCCACGAAACGCACCGCCCGCGTGAGCCGCTCAAAGCTCAGTGATGTCGTCTCCCCGATCACGACATAGTCCGGGTCGTGATCCGTCATGGTGTAGCCGACATCGTGGAGCGCCGTCGTGAGGCCGGCATCGCCAATGACATACGCCGTGCCATCGGGATGCTGTGTCTTGAGGAAACGGGCCGTGGCGAGCGCCGAGGTGTAGATCGCCTCGGGTGGCACCTCCAGCCCGATCCGCTCGAGCCGGGCCGCGAGGTCGCGTGGCGTGTAGATCGGGTTGTTGGTCAGCACCAGAAAGCGGGCCTGGGCTGCGCGCAGCCGCTTGATGAACTCGTTTGCGCCGGGCACCGGCTGCGAGCCGTGCACCAGCACGCCGTCCATGTCGATCAGGTAGTTCTTCCGGCCGGGCATCGCCGCTCCTCCTCCTGCGATCGATCCGCCGCGAGCAGATTATAGCAGCCCGCAATGCCTCACGCACGCCGCACGAGCAGGGCAACCAGCCCGTATCCCACGACCAGCAGTCCCAGGGCGGCGAGCCAGTTCCCCGTTAGCTGCAGGATGAGTAGTGCGGCGACCAGGGGCAGCGCCGCGCCGAGCAAGTCGCCCAGCCCGCCGGCGGCTGGTGCGTCGGGCAGCGCTGGCGGGCTGCGCTCCGCCAGTTCGCCGAGTTGCCCCTCGTCGCGGG
>DAOUBZ010000476.1:0-4064 GCA_034432515.1 Chloroflexaceae bacterium
ATCAGCGAGCGCCTCGACCGCATCAGCGCGAAGCTGAGGATCGGGGCAGGCAGCGGCAAGGACGGGCAACTGTTCGGCCAGGAACTGCAGATTGCCGGTGACGAAGCCGAGCGGCGTATTCAGTTCGTGGGCGACCCCGGCAACAAGCTGGCCGAGCGCGCGCAGCTTCTCCGAGCGAACGAGTTGGGCCTGGGCGGCCTTGAGCTCGGCGTGGGCCCGCTCAAGCTGGAGCAGCGCGCCCTCGAGTTGCTGGTTGGTGGTGGCAAGCTGGGCGGCGAGCGAGATCGCGGCGCTGAGCGGCTGACCGAAGGCCGCGATGGCGACCGCTGCATCAGGAGCGGGGCGCCAGCGCCAGGCGGTATAGCTCACGGGAAGGGGCGGCGCAGCGGGCCGGGGATGATTGAGCTCCCAGTCGCTGGCGCTCCCCTCGGCCAGCACGCGGGCGATCATCAAGCTGGCCTTCTCGCGGCTGAAGGGGTCAACCAGCGAGGGAAAGGCTGTGCCAACCAGCTCGGAGGCGGGGCGGCCAAAGAGGGTCGCGGCGGCCGGGTTCAGCGCGAGGAGGTGGCCGCCGGCATCGAGCGTGAGGAAGGGCAGGCTCGCCTGGGCGAGCATCGGATCGAGTTGCGGCAGGGGCGGGCTCATGGCGCGGCTGGCGGCTTGCGCCCGGCCAGGGTCGCGGCGAGCCAGCCGCGGTAGAAGACGACCAGATTGCCCATAAGCTCGGGAAGCAGCAGCCGCGCCTCTTCGACATAGACGGCAACCCGGGCGGCGGGGGCGTCGGTGATCCGGCGCTTGAGCGCGGCGGTATGGACTTCGACCGCGTCGCGGGGGCCGGCCCAGCACGTGCCGAGGCGCTCGCTGAGCGTGCGCAGCTGGTCAGGCACCCGCGACTGGCCCTGGAAGAAGCGTTGTTCAGTGGCCTGGTCGAGCAGATCGCTATAGGCGGCGACCAGGCCGGCGAAAGTCGCCGGGTCGTGCTGGCTGATCGGGGTCTCGGCGCGCGGGCCATTGTAGAACGGGTGGCCGAAGGGGCCGGCGGGCTCGCTGCGCGCCTGGGCGCCGGTGCGCTCCCACTGGGCGAAGAGCGCCGCGCCCTGGCCGGCGGCAAGCTCATCGAGCGCCTTGCGCAGCTCGGCCAGCTGGGCCTGGGCCTGGGTCACCGCGTCGGCGGTATCGTGCAGGACACCCCGCTCGAGGAAGCCAGCCTGATAGTCGCGCACCGCCTGGTCGAGCTGGCGGCGGAGCTGGTGGATGTCCCAGGGCTTAGGGAGGAAGCCGCGGACATTGCCGAGGTTAAGCGCATCGACCAGGGCCGCGACATCGGTATAGCCGGAGATGAGGATGCCGAGCGTATCGGGGCGGATATCACGGGCGCGCTCGAGCAGTTGCACCCCGCTGATATCGGGCATGCGCTGGTCGGTCAGGATCACCGCAATCCGTTCACGCGAGATGATATCGAGCGCCGCCGCGGCATTGGTAGCGGTGAAGACGGTAAAGCGATCACGCAGGCTACGGGCGAGCGAGCGCGTGACCTGGGGCTCGTCGTCGACAATCAGGATGGCCGGTCGTTCCGGCTCGGCGCCGGCATGGGCGCTGGGCTCGGGAGCTACCATCACGCCCTCCTCGGCATGATCTGGGGTGCGGTGCGTTTGCCCTGATTATACACGACGCAGCTCGCTGCAACGTCAGGCCACGGTCAGATTGCGCGCTGTGCCTTGCCGTGTACAATAGTCCGTGGCGCAGCGTGCGAAGGCATTTCCCGCGAGGGAGCGAGGCATCACCGTGCGTCGCTCCGCGCAACGATGCAAAGGGGGTGTGCTCATGGACTCGATGAGCCTGGCCGAGGCGGCGCGCACGGTACTGGCCCTCAGCGCGCCACAGATCGCCGGCGGCGCGCCGGCGCAGATCGGCGAGAATGCCACTGATCCGACAACGGTGCTGCTGGGGCGACTCTGGGACGTGCTGGGCCGGCGCTTCCGTGGGCATGCCGAGGCCGAGGCGGCACTGACCCTGCTCACGACGCGGCCAACAGAGCCCCTCTACCAGCAGATCGTTGCGGCCCAGATCGTTGAACGCTTCCAAAGCGATCCCGCCGCGACCGAGGAACTACTGGCCGTGACCCATGCCCTCGCGGCGCTCCACCAGCGCCAGTACAGCGACGGCCACGCCTTGCTGATCGGTATCGCCGAGTACGCCGACCCGCGACTCCGGGTGGCCGGCGGCACAACCGCCAGCGATGCCCGCGCCCTGGGCGCCCTGCTGCGCGATCCGCAGCGCGCCGCCTACCCGGAGCGCCAGGTGCGCGTGCTCACCGATGCCAAAGCCACGCGCACCGCCATCCTCGATGCGCTGGAGGCCCTGGCCCACGAGGCGACCGACGGTGCTGCGCTGGTCTTCTTTGCCGGCCGCGGCGCAATGGTCGGCGCCAGCTACGGGCTGCTGCCCTACGACGCTGACCTGGCCGACCTGGCTGCAACGGCGCTGACCGCCGAGCTCTTCCAGCGGCGCATCAACAAGCTGCGCGCGCGCGCCAGACAGGTGGTGGTGCTGCTCAACTGCTGCCACGGGGGAGGGTCCGACGCTGAGGCGCCGGGCGCAGGCACGGCACCGCCCGCGGCCTTCTACCGCCCGTTGGCCGAGGACAGCAGGCAGTTGGTGATCTGTGCCTCACGGCCCGAGCAGCACGCCGGTGCGCGCTCGCGCCAGGATCCGCAGCACACGCCCTTTGGCGCGCAGCTGCTGGCTGCGCTGCGGGGCGCTGTCCCGGGCCATGGGCCGGCGATCGGGGTCTTCGAGCTCTTCGCTTATCTGCGGGCCGCCGTACCCGCCGATGCGCCGCACCTGACCCAGGAGCCGCTGTGCTACACCAGCCAGCTGGCCGACAACCTGGCGGTCGCGCTGCGGCCCGCCTGGCAGGCTAGCGCCCCCGACGCCGACCTTGAGCAGCAGCTGCGCCGCCTGGTTGTGCTGGAACTGGCGCTCGAGGCGGCTCCCGCAACGGCAGAGCTGCGCGCCGAGCGCGACGCGCTGCTGGCCCGCCTCGTGGCCGCCCCCCCGGACCATTCGTGAAGCCCTACGGGCGAAGAGGCGCCTCGTCGCATCCTCGCATCCTCGTTTCTCGCCCTCCAACCCACAAGGGACCACTGAAAAGCTGTACTAGCCAAAGAGCTAAGTGTACGAACCCAGGGTTGTGATACCATAGGCTGCGATTTTGCGGCTCAGAGCGTGAGCAACGCCTTCGGGGCAAGCCCCAGGCCCGAACAACTACCTCGTACGGCGGCTACGCCGCACTCCACACTGGCGGAGCCGGACGTTGCTCATACCCTGATGTACGGCTGGAGACCTGTCCTACAGAGCAGAAAGCAAGGGAGCGCTATGGCCAAACTTCTGATGGAGTTCATCGGCGCCTTTTTCCTCGTGTTCACGATCGGTATGACGGTGATCGAGCCCGGTGTTGGCACCTTGGCGCCACTGGCGATCGGCTCGGTGCTGATGGTGATGATCTTCGCCGGCGGTCACCTATCGGGCGGGCATTACAACCCCGCCGTTAGTCTTGCGGTCTATGTGCGTGGCAAACTCTCGCTCAACGATCTGCTGAGCTATATGGTTGTCCAGTTCCTGGCTGGTGCGGTGGCCGGCGGGCTGGTGCTGTATATGAAGGGCTTCCCGACGGTCACGCCGGTAGCGTGGGAGATTGTTCCGGCGCTGATCGCCGAGTTTCTCTTCGCCTTCGCGCTGTGCTTTGTGGTGCTCAATGTGGCCACGGCGAAGGGTACGAGCGGCAATTCGTTTTACGGTCTGGCGATTGGTTTCACTGTTCTGGCAGGGGCCTACGCCGTCGGCAGGGTGTCCGGCGGGGCCTTTAACCCGGCGGTCGCTCTCGGTATCACGGTCATGGGCCTGTCGAGTGTGGCCAACATCTGGATCTATCTGGTGGCCGATTTCGCCGGCGCCGTAGTCGCCGGGTTTGCCTTCCGGGCGATGAATCCCGACGACGTGTAGACTCGCCCACGCAAAGCCGGAGAGCCGCGAAGCATAGTCTGGGTCGCGGCTCTCCGGCG
>DAOUBZ010000477.1:0-2700 GCA_034432515.1 Chloroflexaceae bacterium
CCCCCCCCCCCCCACCCCCGCCCCGGAGGCGACCTTAGAAGGCCACCACAGGGCCGTGGACCGCGGTAGCGACGCGGTCGCCAGGGGCGAAGTCGTGCCAGGAGGGGACGCGGGCCCAGGCGCGTGCGCCGCCAGCCAGCCGCAGTTCGATCAACTGGTCGGCGCCGTAGTAGCTGCGTTCGGTGACCTGGTGGGGCGCGCGGGGATCAGGGGTCAGCGTGATCCACTCGGGGCGCACGAGCACCTCGACGGCGCCGCGGGCCGGGCGGGCGAGCGTCAGCCGGCCGAGGGCACAGCTGGCGGTGAAGCCATCGGCCTCGGCGGGGAGGAAGTTGGCCGCGCCGACGAAGGCGCCCACCTCGCGGGAGAGCGGGCGCTCGTAGAGCTCGCGCGGGCGGGCCACCTGGGCAATGCGGCCCTTGAGCATCACCGCCACCACGTCGGCCAGGCTCAGCGCCTCCTCCTGGTCGTGGGTGACGAAGACCGCGGTCACCTGCTCGTGGCGCAGGATGCGGCGCACCTCGGCTCGCACCGCCTGGCGCAGCCCCGCATCGAGGTTGGAGAAGGGTTCGTCGAGCAGCAGCAGCGCCGGGCGCGGTGCGAGTGCGCGGGCCAGCGCGACCCGTTGCTGCTGGCCGCCGGAGAGCGCGTGGGGCATACGCCGCCCCAGGCCCTCCAGGCCCACCAGGGCCAGCAGGTCGGCGACGCGGGCGGCCCGACCCGCATCGCGCCCGAGGCCGTAGGCCACGTTCTGCTCGACGTTCAGGTGCGGAAAGAGCGCGTAGTCCTGGAAGACCATACCGATGCTGCGCTGCTCGGGAGGCAGGCCTACCCCGCAGGGCGAGACCACCGCGCGCCCGCCGATGCTGATCAGCCCGGCATCCGGCTGCTCGAAGCCGGCGACCAGGCGCAGCAGCGTCGTCTTGCCGCAGCCGCTGGGGCCGAGCAACGCCAGGAACTGGCCCGCCGCCACGCTCAAATCGACGCTGTCGACGGCGGTGAGCGGGCCATAGCGCCGGGTGAGGCCCTGGATCTCGAGGGCGGCGCTACTCATCTGTGGCTGGATGCGACGTGCCTCCATACTGGGCATTATACCGCACCGGCTCCTCGGCGGCGTGATCCTGGGCGACCATGAGCGCCATCGCCAGCGCGGAAAGCAGCATCAGCAGCAGCGCCGGGGCGGCAGCACGGGTAAAGAGCGCCTCGCTGGTGGCGCTCCAGACCATTGTCGCCAGCGTCGGGAAGCCGCTGGGCCCGAGCAGCAGGGTGGTGGGCAGTTCTTTGATCGTCGTCAGGAAGACCAGTGCCGCGCCAGCGAGCAGGCCAGGCGCGACCAGGGGGGTGGTGACGCTGGTGAGCACGCCGAGCGGCCGCCGGCCAAGCGAGCGCGCGGCCTCCTCGACCCGAGGGTTCATCTGCTGGAGCGAGGTGCGCACGCTGCCGACCGCCTGCGGCAAGAAGCGCACCGTGTAGCCGATCAGCAGCATGGGCAGCGTCTGGTAGAGCAGCGGCACAAAGTTGGCACCGAAGAAGACCAGGGCCAGGGCCACCACGATGCCGGGCAGCGCATAGCCGAGGTAGGCGCCGCGCTCCAGCAACCGGCTGAGCCGGCCGGGATGGCGCACGGCCAGGATGGCGATCGGCAGGGCGCAAACGACCGCGAGGGCAGCGGCCAGCGCGCCCGCGAGCAGCGATTTGGCGCTCGCCTGCCAGAGCGAGACCAGCGCCTGGCCGTTGCTGAGGCCACGGATGAGCCAGTAGCTCAGGGCGAACAGCGGTAGGCCGACGCCGAGCAGAACCAGGCTGGCACAGAAGAGCACAGCAGGCCAGCGCCAGGGGCCCAGGGCCACCGGGCGCCGCGGGCGAGCTACGGCGCAGGTGGTGCGGCTCATACTCGGGCGGCCGCGGATCAGGTGTTCGAGCCAGAGCAGGCCAAGGGTCAACAGGACCAGCAGCAGCGCGAGCAGCGCGGCCCCGCTGCGGTCGAAGGAGCCGCGATACTGCATATAGATCGCCCGGGTGAACGAGTCGAACTGCAGGAGCGAGACGACGCCAAAATCGCTCAGCGCATAGAGCGCGACGAGCAGGGCGCCGACGGCGATCGCCGGGCGGAGTTGGGGCAGCAGCACGCGCAGGAAGACCGCGCGCGGGCCATCGCCCATACTGCGGGCAGCCTCTTCGACGGCCGGGTCACAGCGGCAGAGCGCGGCGCGCACGGTGAGCAGCACGTAGGGGTAGCTGCAGAGCGTCAGGGCAAGCAGCGCGCCGCCAAAGCCATAGATCGACGGCAGGCGCTCGATGCCGAGCGGTGCGAGGGCCTGCTGGAGCATCCCGCGTGGGCCAAGGACCGCGACCATGGCGAAGCCGAAGATGTAGGAGGGCACCGCCAGCGGCAGCAGCGTCACGACGGCCCAGAAGCGCCGGAGCGGCAGATCGCTGGCTACGGTGAGCCAGGCCACCGGCAGGGCCAGCAGCGTGCTCAGGGCCGCCGTGCCAAGGGCCAGGGCGGCGCTTCCGGTGAACACGCGCAGGGTGCGCGGGCGAAGCAGGGCGCCCCAGGCCTCGGGGCCGGCGCTGGCCGCGCGAAGCGCCAGGTAGCCGATCGGCAGCACGACCAGGGCCACCACCAGCGAGCTGAGCGCGAACAGCAGCCAGGGGCGTGCCTCGCGCCGCCGCGTCGCGGGCGGGTTGAGCGTGAGT
>DAOUBZ010000478.1:0-4377 GCA_034432515.1 Chloroflexaceae bacterium
GTTGCTGCTAGCAACCAGGATCGACGGCGGCGCCTGTGTCGTACCCCTCAACTGGTGAGCGAAAGCTCACCCAGATGGGATGAAAGCGGAAGTGTGGATGGTGAGCCGGGTGGGGATCGAACCCACGACCCTCTGATTAAAAGTCAGGTGCTCTACCGCTGAGCTACCGGCCCACGGTCATTATAGCCCAGGCCCACGGCAGCGTCAAAGCTGGTGTGCTATACTGCCCGGTAGGACTATCCGCACAGAAAGGTGGCGCCCATGCCTTCCGTTCCCGTGCCCACGATCATTGAGCGCACCGCCCGTGGCGAGCGCGCCTGGGATATCTTCTCGCGCCTGCTCCAGGAGCGCGTGATTATGATCAGCACCCCGATCGATGACGAGCTCGCCGCCCTCGTCGTGGCGCAGTTGCTCGTGCTCCAGCATCAGGACCCGGAGCGCGATGTCTGGCTCTATCTCAATAGCCCCGGCGGCAGCGTTCGCGCCGGGCTGGCGATCTACGATACGATGCAGCTCATCTCGCCCCCGGTCTGCACCGTCTGCGTCGGTCGCGCAGCCAGTATGGCTACTGTTCTGCTCTGCGGTGGCGCCAGAGGCAAACGCTTCGCGCTGCCCCACGCCACGATCCATTCCCACCCCGCCATGGGTGGCGGCGAGGGCTCCGCGCCCGATGTCGAGATCGCCGTCCGTGAGATGCTGCGCCTCCAACGCCGCCTGCGCGAGATTATGGCTGCCCACTCCGGCCAGCCGGTCGAACGCGTTGAGGAGGATTTCAGCCGGGACCGCTTTTTCACCGCCAGCGAGGCCGTTGAGTATGGCCTGATCGACGCGATCCTCGAGTCCCATCGCGGCGCACATCCAGCAGCGTAGCGCCGCCCCACCATCGCCTCCGCGCCTCCTCGCATCATCCGGTCACCCCGGAACGGTGTCAGGCCGCAGCATGCGCCGCCGTGGGGCGCCGCTTCCTGGCGTGCGCCTGGGGCGAATGCTGCGGCCCTACGGGGCGCATCGTGCCCTCGCCTCCGCACCTCTTCGCCTCCGCACCTCCTCGCATCGCCCCACGACCGGTGGTAGCAGCCGAAGTGGACCTTCGTACTACGCAGGCCCTACGCCGCTGCAGCCTGCCTGTGGTTTACTAGTGGTTGAGAAAAAGTTAATAAAACTGTCGTCGATGGAGGAGCTTGATGCATCGTATCGTCCGCCTCACGCTTATCGCCCTGCTGCTGCTGGCAACGCTCGGAACCGCCGCCAGCGCAACGGTCGCCCAGCAGAGCACCCGGGTCTTCCTGCCCCTCGCCGCCGCCGCGCCCAAACAGAACGAACTGCGCACCGGGCGCGCCACCTACTACAATGCCACCGGCGACGGCAGCTGCACCTTCGGCCCTACCCCCAACGACCTTATGGTCGCTGCGATCAGCCACGAAGACTACGGTAACCCTGACCCTGAAGGCAACCCGGCCCGCGGGCTGGCCGCCGTCTACTGCGGGGCCTACCTGGAGGTTACCGGCGAACGGGGCACGGTTGTGGTGCGCGTCGTGGACAAGTGTCCCGACGCGATCTGCACCCGTGGCCATCTCGACCTCAGCCCCCAGGCTTTCGCCCGCATCGCCCCGCTCGAAAAGGGCATCGTGCCGATCACCTGGCGCGTGATCAGCCCCGACCTGGGGCGCAACCTGACCTACCGGGTTATGGAGGGCAGCAACCAGTGGTGGACAGCCATCCAGGTGCGCTACCACCGCAATCCGATTGTCAAGCTGGAGTATCGCAATAGCGCGGGCCAATGGGTAAACATGGTGCGACAGGATTACAACCAGTTCATCGGGCGCAACATGGGCCTCGGCCCCTACACGCTCCGTGTTACCGACGCCTATGGCAATGTGATCACCGACAGCGGCATTGCGTTCGGTGTGGGCCTGGAAACGCCGAGTCGGAGCCAGTTTCCGCCCGGGCCGTAGCACGCCCGCGCCGCGCGGTTTCGCCTCTAGCATTTACATCTCTCTAACAGCGCTCAGACGGTGATCTAACATTGCTGCGCTACAGTGGCGCCAGAGCCGCGACACAACGCGAGGCGCGGCGTGAGCAAAGGTTAGGACACGTGAGGAGGTTAGCGATATGACGACACTGACGCGCTGGGACCCGTTCCAGGAGGCGATGACGCTGCGTGAGGCGGTGAATCGCCTGTTCGAGGAGAGCTTCGTTCCGGCCCTGCCCACTCGCGACGGTGGCTTCGTGGCCGCCCTTGACCTGAGCGAGACCCCCGAGGCCTACATCGTCGAGATGGCAGTACCCGGCATGAAGGCCGAGGACCTGAACGTCACCATCGAGAACGGGGTGCTGACGATCAGCGGCGAGGTGAAGCAGTCTGAGGAGGCGAAGGAGCGCAACTATCACCGCATTGAGCGCCGCTATGGCCGCTTCAGCCGCAACATCACGCTGCCGGCCACGGTGCGCGGTGATGCGATCGAGGCTCACCTGGAGCACGGCGTGCTGACCCTGCGGGTGCCCAAGGCTGAGGAGGTCAAGCCGCGCAAGATTACGATCAACGTCGGCTGATCGCACTTCCGGAGCGAATGATGGGCGGGAGGGGTAGGAACCCCTCCCGCCCATCGTTTGAGGCGTGAGCAATGTCCGCCTCCCGCGGTCGGGGGTTGGCGGCTGCACCGCCAACACCACCGAAACAACATCCCCTGGGGCGGTGTCCCCCTGGCGCAGCACCCGCAGAAGCTGGTATCATACCCCTGTGTCATCGCCAACCACCGATACCTACGCCGGCCTCGATGGTGCCGGGCGGCTGCTGATCGCCCTCTATGCCCTCTTCGCCATCGCGGCCGGCGCCCGCGCCCTCTACCAGATCGCGACCAGGTGGGAGCAGGCGCCGCTCGCCTACACGCTCTCCGCCGTGGCCGCCCTGGTCTATCTGTTGGCCTGTGTGGGGCTGGCACGGCGCACCCCGGCGGCCTGGCGCCTCGCCACCGGGGTGTGCGCCTTCGAGCTCGCCGGCGTGCTGCTCGTCGGCGCGCTCACCCTCGTCCAGCCCGCGCTCTTCGCCGATGCGACCGTCTGGTCCGGCTTCGGCGCCGGCTATGGCTTCGTCCCTCTGATCCTGCCCGTCCTCGGCCTCGCTTGGCTGCTGCGCCCCGCGACCCGCCGCACCTACGGGGTGGCACCGTGAGCGAACTGACCGTCACACCGATGGATCGCGACGCGGCCCTCGCGATCGCCCGGTGGCAGTACCCACCGCCTTACAGCGTCTACGGCCTCGGCGATGACCCGCTGGCCACCGCGCTGTTTCTGTGCGACATTGAGCACGGCTACTACCAACTCCGCGACGCCGGCGGAGCGCTGGTGGCCTTCTGCTGCTTCGGGGCGGACGCTCAGGTGCCCGGGGGCGACTATGACGCGCCGGCGCTCGATCTTGGCATTGGCGTGCGCCCCGACCTGACCGGGCGCGGTGAGGGGATGCGCTACCTCGGCGCGGTGCTGGCCTTTGCCGACGAGCACTTTCACCCCCCCGCGCTGCGCCTCACCGTGGCCGCCTTCAACCAGCGGGCCTACCGGCTCTACCACCGCGCCGGCTTCCGCGCGATCCAGCGCTTCCGCAGCACCTACAGCGACCAGGAGTTTATCGTGATGCTGCGCGAAATGTCGCGCTGATTCTCCCCCGCCCTGGGCGGAAGAATTTCACCCCCGCCACCTTGATCCTTCTCTAACCGCCAGCCAGGACCTCTGCTAAGCTGCTAGCAAACTCGGTTGAAGCGTTGCGAGTCGATCTGACCTTTTCCCCGTGCAGCACAGCCAGCACGACGGCCAGTGCTGCACCGGTCTGGAATCGGTCGCTCCCATTGCAGGAGGCACTACTGTGGATAGCGTATTGAGCGTGATCGCATACCTGATCGGCTTCGGAATGATCGGCGGTGCCCTGGCCGGGTGGCTCACGACCATCGTCCTGATCGCCAACGAGCTTATCACCCCGCGCATCCGCGAACTGCGCGAGCCTCGCCGCGAACGCCCGCAGCCGTCACGGGCCGCCCCGGGGCTGTAGCTGCGGCCGCAGAAACCCGCAGATGGGGGGTACGCCAGCCGGCGTGCCCCCCTTCGTTGTTGCAATATCGCTGGGGCGAGGCCCACGCCCGGGTTTGTCCGACGGGCAGCAGCCGCCCCATGGTGCACCATAAGAGGTGGTGGCACCCCCGCAGGACGAGCGGGGGCGGCACGCCCCGCACACCGTGTGGGGGCCGGGGTGGGCGCCAGGTGTGTCCAGGGGTTGCCAACAGGCGTCCGACCGCGCGTGCCGGGTCGGCCAGGCCGCCTACCGCTGCGCGGCCTGAGGCATGCAGCACGGCCGCGATCGCCCGGCACGGGCGTGGGCTTTGGGGT
>DAOUBZ010000479.1:0-7283 GCA_034432515.1 Chloroflexaceae bacterium
AAGGGCTCAGGGGAACCTCCGCGAGGAATCCCGGCGGTGATGCCACACCGAGACCCTTCGCTCCGGCTACGCCTCCGCTCAGGGTGACAGGCGGACAGCGTACTGATGCGGTACAAGGCAGAACTTCGTTGTAGTACCAGGTTCGCGAAGGCCACGGCGGTAGCCTCACGAGCCGGCGCAGGCTTCGTCGTGAGCCCCGGCCTGCCGCTCGACAGGCTCGCGAGCCGCCGGGACGAAGACTCAGCCGAACGGCCGGCTTCGCAGGCCCTGGCTCGCGGCTTGAGCCGCCGGGCGGGCCGTGGCAGCGCAACATACAACTGCAGGGCTATCGGCGGGCCGATCTCCTCATCGTCATGAAAGGCGAAGACGAAGTCGTCCCATCCATCGCGCGCGAGCGTGCGGTGCGAGCCCGAGTTCGCTTGATGCGCCAACCGATTCGTCGCAGGGCCGCGAGAACCCGGCGAGCTTTGGTCGCAGGCCAGGAACTCACGGCGCTGCCGCCGCGAACGCGATGGTCAGCAATGCCGCTGGCTCCTCGTCGTGCTCAAGCCGCTCGGCGATCACCCATAAGGCCAGCGCCTGCGCCCGTTGTGCAGGCAAATGAAACATGAACTCCCGCTTTCTGCAGCTCTGGGACACGATCGTCGCCATTCGCCCGGCGACCGTGCCGGAACTGGCCCTGACCGGCTGGCTCCACCACACGCGCTCGAGCGCAGCGGCTTGCGGCGGACTCCCGAAGGTCAGTCCGACTGACCCTGGCATTGATCGACGTAGAACAGGGCGTCGTCCCCAAGGAGCCGGTGGATCTCCGCGGCCGGGTACGGCGTCCAGCAGGGCTGAGCGGTGGCTTTCGGGCTTACGTTGTGGCCGTGGATCATGCCGACGTGGAAGGTCGGGTCAGGCAGGGCCAGGATCTGTTCCGGGCGCAGTGACCAGATGAAGCGGGCATCCTCCCCCACGTCGAGGGCGGGAAAGCGCCGGTGCTCCCAGCAGGTGCGCCGGTAGCAGAGCGAATTGCCTGATAGCCACGGCCGCTCGGCGTATGGGTATAGGTAGCGCCATGCCCGCTGGTCACGCAGATCGTAGAAGAGTGGGTCGTTGAGGCCGCAGACGTCGGCGGCGGCGTTCTGAAGCGTGCCCACCTGATAGCTGAGGCGCCGGGGCCCGTGCCAGTCGTCGTCGTCCCAGTGGGCGATAAACTCCCCATGGGCCTGCTCGCAGGCCAGGTTGCGTTTCGCGCCCAGGGGGAGGCGCTGCGGGAGCGCGATGTAGCGCACGCGCGGGTCAGTGGGGATCTGGTCGGCGACCCGGTCGGCCCCGTCATCGACGACGATCAGCTCCTTCGGCTCATAGTCCTGCCGGAGGAAGTAGGCGATGGCGCGGGCGACGAACGGACGACGATTGTAGGTCGGCATGATGCAGCTGACCAGGGGGGCCTTCCGGCCGACCGGAGGCGAAGCAGCCGTTCTGGCCGTGTAGAACGCCCGGTCGGCGGGGGGCAGGGGTGGCTCGGTGGCCCGTTGCCAGCCGCGGGGGTCGAGGTACGCGCCGCAGCGGAAGCCCCAACTGTTATGCTCGTGGCGCACGTAGACGAACAGTCCGTGGCCGGCAAGGCGGTGGAGGGAGGCGCCCGCGTGGGTCGCCTGACGCAAGAAGAATGCGTCTTCGGCGAGGGAACGATCGGGGTAGCGCGCCAGGCGATCCCAGACCCGACGACGAAAGACCAGAGTTCCGCCGTGGACGTCGCCGACGAACAGACGGCGGTGGAGCTCCGGGGTGCAGCGCCAGAACTCCCAGCGCGGCAGGTCGAAGAAGACATCGGCGATAAGCCCACAGATGTCTGCCTCGCCGGCGAGGATCGGCGCGGCCTGGGCTTGGAGGCGCTCGGGCCCGTACCAGTCGTCGTCGTCCCAGTGAGCGATCAGTTCACCACGGGCCGCGGCGCAGGCCTGGTTGCGCTTCGCCCCGATGCTGGTGCCGGGGGCCGCCCGCAGGTAGCGGATGCGGCTGTCGGAGGGTAGCTCTGGCCCAGGGTCACTGGCTCCATCGTCGACGATCAGCAACTCAGCGGACGGGTAGGTCTGGCGCTGAAAGTAGCTGATCGACTGGCGTACATACGCCGGCCGATCGCGGGTCGGCATCATGCAGCTTATCAGGGGCGCCTGCCCCGCCGGGCAGGCGGGGGAACGGGTCGGGGGCGGGAGAGCGAGCGGATCGGCCGGGGCGGCGACGCTCGGGGCGTCCTCGGCGGGGATCGTGTTGAAGGGCTTCGGGGGCGCGAGGTAGAGCTCGATGCGGTCTGCGGGAGCGAAGTGTTCGCAGGCGTCGCCGCGGCAGTGCGGCTCGTAGCCAGGTCGCTCACCGCGCAGGCGCAGGGCGCAGAACTTGTCCTGGTAGCGGGCCTTGCTGGACTCGAAGCGCAGCGCCTCTTCGCGACGGCGGCGAGCAGTGAAGGGCATGCGGTAGACGTAGGCTGCTCGGGCCCAGACGCCACGCCAGCCGGCCCGTGCGGCCCTGATATTGTAGTCCATCTCCCAGCATGGCCCGAGCCCATAGCCCTCGTCTGCGGCGCCCACCTGCTCGATCACGGCGCGCCCCACCGCATAGCAGAAGTCGCCGAGGCTGTAGAGGGGCTCGAGCGTCAGGGCAATGGGGCCGAGGCCCGCGGCGGCAGCTGCTGTCGCGGCGATCGCATCGACCGAACCACCGGCGCCGCGGAAGACGCCCTGCTCATTCCAGGCCCGGTTCGTGGAGGGCCCGGCGAGGCCGTTGCGCGGGTCGGCGTCGAGGGCGGCCAGCAGGGCCTCGAGCCAGCCCGGGCCGACCAGGCAGCCGCTCTCCAGCAGCACCAGCAGGTCGGCGTCGCTGGCCGCAGCGAGCCGGTTGAAGCAGGCCGCGCCGCCGCGAGGCTCGTCGGTGGCGAGCTGGGGAAGGTCGAGCGCGCGCAGAGCCTGACGCATCTCGGGATCGGGCCCATCGGGGAGCAGCAGCAGGCTGTGGGCGGGCACCGTGTTGGCGTGCAAAAAGGCCAGGGTGGCGCGGAGCCGCTCAGGCTCAGCGTGGGCGTGGACACCGATGCAGATCGTTGCGGGCATAGGCTTCACCATATTCAGCGCTTGCGCGCAGTTAGAGGAAGGCATTGGTGCCGTACCAGGAGAACGGGTGGTTGAGGTGTAGACAGAACAGTCCCTCCACAAGGCGCGGGCGGATCGCGAGCCGGGCACAATCTTCGAGAAAAGCATTGTCGGTGTAGGCGAAGTGGTCGATGTCGTCGCGGTAGCGCGCGCGATCCATCACGGAGCGGTGGACGATCTGTGTGAAACCCCACGGCGCGCGATCGGGTGCCCGCTGGTGCTCGGCCACGGCAAGCTGGGCAAAGTCGGCCAGCCCGTCGTAGCGCCCGGCCAGCAGCGCCTGGGTCTGCGGCCAGGTGAGGTGGCGGCGCTCGCCGAAGTAGAGGTGCCCGGGGTTGCCGTGCACGCGTTCCAGCACCAGGGCTGCGCTGTCGGGGCCGAACAGACAGTCGGCGTCGGTCAGCCAGATCCACTCTCCGTAACTGGCCTGCACCGCGCGGTTGATCATCGCACCCTTATTCATCCTGAGCTCCGGCTCTACAAGCAGCTCGCGAACGCGCACCTCGGGGTAACTCTCCACGACCGCCGCCAGGTGCTCGTGGGTTCCGTCAGGGCTGTTGGGGTTGACGATCAGCAGCTCGTAGCGCGCGCCGTCGAGGCTCTGGTGGCACCAGTTGCGCAGAGTGACCCGCAGGCGCTGGAGGAAGCGGTGACAGGTGATGATCACCGAGAGCCGGCACGACGCGGCGAAGGCGCGCAGCCTGAGGTTGTCGAAACGCACCGCCTCGGCGTGGCGCGCCTTGAGGCTCAGCGTACCGGCGAGCAGATCCGCGGCGCCGCCGACCGCCGTGTCCCACCAGCGGCGCGGCGCCGGCTGCCCGTCGATGCGAAACACCCAGACGCCGCTCTCGCCGTCGATCTGGAGTTGCAAGTGGCGCGGCGGGCCGCCGGGGCTTAGTTCAACCAGGAAGTCCTTGAAGTCGCCGAAGCTTAACCCGGCCGCGGTGGCGTTCCCGCTCACGGTAACCTCCACGACGCCGGCGCGCAGGGCCGCCAGGGCCGCGGACCCGCCGTGGGTCCAGGAGCCGATCACCCACTCTCCGCCCGTGGCCCGTAGTGTGAGCCCTTGCTCGTCCCAGGACGGCGCGCAGCCGTAATACTCCCACGCGGCCTGGCTTGCGGCGTCGCCGCCACGGGCCAGGCGCCACTCGGCGTCGAGCAGTTCGGGCAGATCCTGCGGGCGCTCAGCGCTCATACGGTTCACTCCCCCAGCAACAGTCCGGGCGACAGGCGGCGGCCAAGGATGGCGGGGGCAAGAGCAAGCGTGTCGGCGTCCGAGGGCTTCACGGCGAGGCCGCCAAAGTGGATGCTGGCAAAGCCGCAGGGGTTGGCACCGTAGTCGTAGCCGCGCACGCCGCCCGGCAAACCGTCGAAGTACGGGTAGAAGTAGCGCTGGGTCGGCAGTTCGTAGGCCGGCTCGCCGCCGTAGCGAGTCGCGACGAAGCCCTGCTCCCACTGCCAATGGGCCACCCGCTGGATCGGCACACGCATCATGGCAGCGGCGATCGCCGAGGGGTCGTGGGTATTGCGCATCCAGAGCAGGCCGGTATTGAGGCGGCCAAGGCAGGGCACGCCCGGCCCGGCCCAGATCGCGGTGTAGGCAGCCGTGTAGTCAGCGTCGGGCGCGAAGACCAGACTGTGCCGAGCGAAGGCGTCCAGGGCGTCCTGCACTGGCTCGAGGATGAAGATATCGTCGTCCATCAAGCAGAAGCTGTGCGGTGGGCAGAGCAGGGCGACGGCCAGTTTCATTGCCGACCAGTGGCGCAGGGCCAGGTCGGCGAGACCCGGCTGCCCGAGGGTACCGACACGGGCCAGCACCTGCTCGGTCGGCACCACACGCGCGAAGGGCAGCAGTTCGGCCAGCAGCTGGCGCGTCGTGGCGGACCACTGGTAGTCGCCGAAGACAACGACCTCGGCCGGGCTGTAGCCGTTGAGGATCATGCTGTAGACAGCAACTGCGGCACGAACAGGCGCGGCGTCGCCGACGTAGAGCTTGAGTGGGGGCCCGCTGGGCGCGGCCAGGCGGGCCTGGGCCACCGCACGGTACGGGAGCAGCGCCGCTGGTGAAGGGGCGACCCGCGCCGCCCACTGCCAGTCGCCGGCGCGCTGCCAGTGGGCCACCTCCAGCACGTCGCCGGCGCGCACCACGAGCGAACTGCGGGCCAGCGGGTGCATGGTGCGATCCTCATGCACGACTACACCGTCGCGGCGGATGATCGAGCCGTCGTCGTCCCAGAAGATCAGCTCGCCGCCAACGTGGACCTCGAGGCGAAAGACCACGTGGAAGCCGCGCATCTCGCCCGGCGAGGGCTGGCCGTTCTGGCGGCCGAGCCCGGCCGCGAAGAGCCGGCACCAGTCGATCAGCCAGCAGGCCTCGCCGTGGACATACGCCGGCTCCGGCTGCGGGGCCGTGGGCAGTGGCGGGGCATCCCAGTCCGGCTCCGAGGCCCAGCGGGCGTCCTCGACGACAACAGGGCGCGGCCATGAGCAGTGCGTGATCGTGAACGGCATCGCGGACATAAGGGTCTCCTACGGCACGGCGCTCAATTCGGCTCCAGCACATAAATCATCCGGTCGACCCGGGGCGGCCAGCTGTTCTCAAGGTCGCCAAAATCGTTGCCGCCGAGATCCATTCTGGTCTCGAAGGCGACGCGCGTGCATGTGCGCGCACGGATCAGCTCGAACTGTTCGCGGGACGGGCCCCAGGAGGGAGGAAACTCGATCACGGTGCGCCGCGCCCGCTCGACCAGCCGGCAGAGAGTCGCAAACTGCTCGGGCGCGAGGCCCTGGAACTCCATTCCCAGCATCACCAGGCCGAACTCGGCCCCCGGGGCGATCTCCCACGCAACATCCTGGAAGCGGGCGCGCACATGGGAGACCAGGCAGGGCCGCCCGTTCAGGCTCTGGCGCCGGGCCTCGCGGATCAGCGGATCGATGACCAGGACGCTGGCGTGGTCGCCCGTGAGGAACTGGTCGATAGGCGTCTTTGCCCCGCCGATCTCGACCACACAGGGGCAGTCGCGCACGAAGTGGGCGGCAAGGATGTAGCGCGTCTGGAAGGCCGGGCTCTCCAGGTACTTCCATTCCTTCTCCGGCGGAGGCAGCGGTGGGGTATCCTGGGCACGCGTGAGTTTGATCGGGCTGCTCTCGTCGGCCGTGGGCGCCCAGACCGGGCGGAGGTGCGGACCGTCGGCGGCACTGCCGATGCGAATGATGGCCGTGCCGGCGCCGGGCGCGGGCAGATCAAGCAGCTCGCAGTCGGCGAAGGTGCGGATGGTCTCGACCACGTGGCACACACCTGCGCCGGGGTAGTGGGTGTCGTGTAGGGTGACGAGCGAGCCCTCATGGAGGAAGGGCCTGTAGGTCTGGAAATCGTTCAGGCAGCCCTCGAAGGAGTGGTCAGCGTCGATGTGGAGGTAGTCGATCGTGAGGCCCTGAGCCTGGAAGACG
This sequence comes from Chloroflexaceae bacterium, assembly GCA_034432515.1. Taxonomy (GTDB): domain Bacteria; phylum Chloroflexota; class Chloroflexia; order Chloroflexales; family Chloroflexaceae; genus JACAEO01. The sequence goes on from DAOUBZ010000479.1 coordinate 6,585, forward strand.
TCGCGGGCGGCGTTGGAGGTATGGTCGATCACCAGCTCGACATCGGGATACGTGGCGCGGAAGAACGAGTCAGGGGCGAGCCACACGGGGGCGCCCCAGCCGGCCGCCGGGAGGTTGCCGTCCACCAGGATGGTTCGACTCTCGCCGGCAATGCCGAGGTCGCGCTGGGCCTGGCGCATCAGGCGCGGCACAAAGCCGCCACCCGAGCCAAGGCAGACGGCGAGGCGCGCCCGCAGCGCATAGGTGAGGGCGTAGTAGAGCATGCCCATGCCCAGGTAGGCGCCCTCGGCGCCGTGGCTCCAGGCCCAGGCCGCATCACGGGTGAGGTAATCGGCGACGGTGGATGAGCTGACGAGCTGGTAGCTCATAGGGTGCCTCTTGCGCTACAGGTTGCTCCGGCGGCGCGGTGCCTGCACTCAGAGCTTCGGTGCGAGCGACACACGAGGGCGGAGGTCCTGCGCCGCGCTCGCCGACACAACGACGGGATCGGACGCGGCAGCAGGCCGGTCGGGGGCGAAGAGCGCCGCCAACTCCTCGGCGGCCACGCCGCGCGTCGGCAGGCCAAAGTCACGGCGCATGGCGACGAGGGTGCGGGCAAACTGCAGATGCAGCGCCGGGTCGCCCGGCCCGCGCTCGCGCGCGAGGGCGCGCAGGGCCAGGTGGGCGCTGAGGGCGCGCGGCCCAGCGTAGAGCGCCATC
>DAOUBZ010000480.1:0-19273 GCA_034432515.1 Chloroflexaceae bacterium
GGCGGCATAGCCGCCAGCACCAACCAGTAAACCTGGGGTTTGGGGCTTGCCCCAAAGACTCTGCGCCAGCCCTGTGTTGCACGTGCGCAAGCGCCCCTGCGTTGACAAGCTCCCGACAGGCGGGGTAAGATGCCGCGGATGGGTTGTCGCGGATCAGCGCCGGAGGACGCGCTTGCGCAGCTGGAAGTTCTGGATTGGCCTTGTTATCAGCCTCGTCTTTCTCGGCGTTGCGCTCCGTGGGCTGGACCTCCAGCACTTCTGGCAGGCTGTGCGCCAAGCCAACTACTGGTGGCTGCTGCCGGGCATCGGGGTCTATTTTGTGACGGTCTGGGTGCGCACCTGGCGCTGGCGCTCGATGCTGGCGCATCTGAAGGCCATCCCCACGCACCGGCTCTTCCCCGTGGTCGTGATCGGCTACATGGGCAACAATGTGTACCCCTTGCGCGCCGGCGAGGTGCTGCGCAGCTATGTGCTGCGCCGCGAGGAGGGGGTGCCGATGAGCTCCTCGCTGGCCACCGTGGTGCTCGAGCGACTGTTCGACGGCCTGGTGATGCTGCTGTTCGTGTTCGTCACGCTGCCCTTCGCTCCGCTGCCCGGCGGCTTTCGCGCCCTGGTCATCGCGTTCAGCCTGCTCTTCGGCCTCGCCCTGCTGGCGTTTATGCTGCTCGCCGCGCGCCCTGAACGGATGAGCCGCCTCTATGGCTACCTTGTCGACCGGGTGCTGCCCCCGGCGCTCCGCCCGCGCGTCCACGGGCTCTTTGATCGCTTCATCGTCGGGCTACAGTCGCTGCGCAGTCCCCGTGAGTTGCTGACCATTCTGCTCACCACGATCCTGATCTGGCTTGGCGAGACGCTCAAGTACTGGTTCGTCATGCACGCCTTTCCATTCGTCGTCCCCTTCAGCGTGCTAATGCTGATGACCGCCATCGTCAACCTGTTCACCACCATCCCCTCGTCGCCGGGCTACATCGGCACCTTCGATGCGCCAGGCATCGCCGTGCTCACCCAGTTCGGCGTGCCACAGGCGATCGCTACCGGCTATACGCTCGTCTTGCACGTGGCCCTCTGGCTGCCCATTACCCTGCTGGGAGTCTTCTACATGCTGCGTCACAGCCTCGGCTGGCGCGATATGGAGCGCGCGGCCGAACTGAAGCAGCACGGCGACGCAGACGCGCCCGATCTCACCCAGCCGGGCGCCACCGGCCCCGAGTACGAGGCCGAGGAGCTCGCCCGGAGGGCCTCGCTGTGAAGGTGGCGATCGTCGGGGCAGGCATCGCCGGTATGACCGCAGCCTACGACCTGGCCCGCGCCGGCCGTAGCGTGACCGTTTTCGAGGCCGCGCCGGTGGTCGGCGGCCTGGCCTCGGGCTTCCGCGATGAACGCTGGGCCTGGCCGCTCGAACGCTTCTACCACCATATCTTTCAGACCGACCGGGCCATCATCAAGCTCGCTGCCACCATCGGCTACGCCGACCGGCTCTTCTTTCGCAACCAGGTCACCGCCCAGTGGTGGCAGGGCCAGGGTCACGATCTGAATGGCCCGCTGCAGGTGTTGCGCTTCCCCGCCCTGCCCCTGATCGACCGGCTTCGCTTCGGCGCGGTGGCCTTCTACCTGAAGTACCTCGATGCCAACTGGCAACGCCTGGAGCGCACCACTGCCGCCGACTGGACCTCGCGCTGGGCCGGGCCGAATGTCTACCGCGTGCTCTGGCGCCCGCTGCTCGAGGGCAAGTTTGGCCCCCATGCCGACGAGGTGAACATGGCCTGGCTCTGGGCCCGCCTGCGCGCCCGCAGCTTCAAGCTCGGCTACTTCGTCGGCGGCTTCCAGGGCTTCGCCGATGCCCTGCTGGCCGCGATCCGCGCCCTCGGTGTAGAAGTGCGCCTCGGCACGCCGATCGCCACCGTGCGCCCACAGGCCCACGGCTGGACCGTGCATACCCCCGGCCTGCCCCCCGAGACCTTCGACCAGCTGCTGGTCACCGGTGCACCCGGCCTGCTCGCCCGCCTGGCGCCTCAGCTGCCCACCAGTTACCTCGGCCAGCTGAAGCAGCTGCGCTCCATGGGCGCCGTTGTGCTCACTCTGGCGCTCACCCGGCCACTGACCAATGGCCTCTACTGGGTGAATATGCCCAAGGATGCGTTCCCCTACCTGGCCCTGGTGGAGCATACCAACTTTATTGAACCCGAGCACTATGGCGGCGACCACCTCGTCTACCTCGGCGACTATCTCGACCCGGATCACGAGTTCTTTAGCCTGAGCCAGGCGGAGTTGCTGGAACGCTTCCTGCCCTCGCTGCGACTGATCAACCCGGCCTTCACGCCCGACTGGGTCCGCAACAGCTGGCTGCACCGCGAGCGCTACGCCCAGCCGATCGTGCCGGTCAACCATAGTCGCAATATCCCTCCGCTGCGCACACCGCTGCCCGGGCTCTTCTGGGCCAGTATGAGCCAGGTCTACCCCTGGGATCGGGGCACGAACTTCGCCGTGGAGCTCGGGCAGCGCGTGGCTCGCGACATGCTGGTTTGACGCCCTCCTGCCCCGCTGCTATAATGCATCTTCGACGTGGGCACGGTCGGTGTGCTCGGCATGGCGCCAGATCGGGCCAGGCAGTATGCCAGAGAGGGCTTGCCAGCTGTCCAGGCAGGCTGTCGCTGCCGCTCACTGAGCGGCAGTTGCGCTCATTGGCCGGGCGTTACCCTGAAGACGAAGGAGTCAAGCCATTAGGGATCGGTTTCGTATCAATAATCGGATTCGCGCGCGCGAGGTGCGCCTGATCGATGAGAATGGCACCCAGGTCGGGATCATCGGCGTTCGTGAGGCGCTCGCAATGGCCGAAGAGCGTGGCTTCGACCTGGTCGAAGTTGCGCCCAATGCTGTGCCGCCCGTCTGTCGTCTGCTCGATTATGGCAAGTTCCGCTATGAGCAGAGCCAGAAGGAGCGCGAGGCCCGTCGGAATCAGAAGCAGGCCGATATCAAGCAGATCCGCCTGATGCCCAAGACTGCCGATCACGACATCACGACCAAGGCCAACCAGGCGAAGAAGTTTCTGCTGCAGGGCGACAAAGTCAAGTTCAATGTGCGCTTCCGCGGGCGGGAGATGGCGCATCCCGACATCGGACGCAAGATGCTCGAGGATATTGCCGAGCAACTGCGCGATCTCGCCGTGGTGGAGCAAAAGCCGCTGATGGAGGGCCGTGTGCTCTCGCTGCTGCTCGCGCCCAATCCCAAGGTGTTGAAGGCTGCCCAGCAGGCCCAGAAGGAGCGGCTCAAGCAGGCGCAGACCACAGAGGCCGCGGCAACCGCCGAGCCAGGCGCCGCCGATGAGCTCCTCGACGAGGAGCTCGATACCGAGGACGAGCTCGACACCGATGAGGGCGAGTTCGACGACGACGACGATGAGGAGCTCGACGATGAGGACGAGCTCGATGATGAGGATGAAGCAGCGACGAGGAAATAGGTTGCGCTTATGCCAAAGATGAAGACCCACAAGGGCGCCAAACGCCGCTTTAAGGTGACGGGCAGTGGCAAGGTGTTGCAGCAGAAGGGCGTGCGCGGCAACAAGATCAACCGCCCCGGCCGCTCGCAGCGCAAGTGGGGCAAGGATCAACCCACCTCACGCGCCAATCGCTCGCACCTGCAAGCGGCCCTGCCCTACGGGCTGAAGTAGCCCGGTTCGTTCGCCGATCGTCGGTTGGTTTTTGTGGTGACGGGTTCAAATCGGCAAGCACAGGCGGCCGCCAACCGGCGCCACTGTCACCTGTCGCCGACCTATCGGGCGCAGTACAGGGATCCCGCCACCCCCTGACCTGCCCGTTCATCTGGAGGAACACCACTTATGGCACGTGTCAAGCGTGGCACAATGACGCGCAAGCGCCACAACAAGCTCATGGCGCAGGCGAAGGGCTTCCGCGGCGCGCGCAGCCGCCACTATAAGGTCGCCCACGAGGCGGTGATGCACGCCCTCGCCTACAGCTACCGCGACCGCCGCCACCGCAAGCGGGATTTCCGCCGCCTGTGGATCCAGCGCATCAATGCGGCCGCTCGCCTCAATGGCACCACCTACAGCCGCCTGGTGGCCGGTATGAAGAATGCCGGTATCGACCTCGACCGCAAGATGCTGGCCGATCTGGCCGTGCGCGATCCCAAAGCTTTCAGCGATGTGGTCACCATGGCAATGAGCGCCCCCGCTGGCGCTCGCCCGCCCGCACCCGGCGGTCGCCCGGCGCGTCCCGTGATCCTTGCCGCCGCCAGCAGCAGCCCTGCACCCGCACCCGGCCCACGCAGCGAGCCACCAGCAGCCGGCACCTTGCTCGATTCGTGATTTCGAGCACCGCGAATCCCCACGTCAAATACCTGCGCTCGCTACGCGATCTCCCCCGGGAGCGCCGTAGCGAGCGCAGTCTCGTGCTGGAAGGCGTGCGCCTCGTCGGTGATGCCCTGGCCTCCGGCGCCACACCACGCCTCGTGCTCTATGCGCCCGACCAGCTTCAGCGTACCGCCGAGGGTGCGGCCCTGCTCGCCCAACTCACCGGACGCCCGAACTGCTTTGTGGCCAGCCCCGCCGCCATCGCCGCCGCCGCCGATACCCGCCAGCCCCAGGGCATCGTCGCCGCCTTCCCCTGGCCCGAGCTGGCGCCACGCCCGGGCCTGCGCCTCGTGCTCGATGCAGTGCAGGACCCCGGCAACGTGGGCACGCTGCTGCGCTCGGCCGAGGCCGCCGGCGTGGGCCTCGTGCTCTGCACCCGCGGCACCGCCGATGTCTCCAGCCCCAAGGTGCTGCGCGCGGCGATGGGCGCCCACTTCAACTTGCCCATCCGCGCCGACCTGGATTGGAGCACCGTCGGCGCCGAACTGGGCGCCTGCCCCCTGGTCTACGCCGCCGATGCGGCCGCGACGATGCCCTACTACGCCGCCGACTGGAAGCAGCCTGCCGCCCTGCTTATCGGCAGTGAGGCCCACGGGGTCAGCGCCGAGGGCCTGAGCTATGCCACCCACCGGATCAGCATCCCGATGCTCGGGCGCGCCGAGTCGCTCAACGCCGCCGTGGCCGGGAGCATCATCCTCTTCGAGGCGCTCCGCCAGCGCACCCGCGGGCGCAGCTGAATGCTGATTGACAAATGCGCCCGGATCGGGCATCCTGATCGACAGGTCGTTGTGCCAGCAGAGGAAGTCGTATGACCGTTATCGACGAGCTTTCCGCCCTCGAACAGGAGGCAACCGCCGCCCTCGCCACCACCCAGGACCTGGCGGCCCTGGCCGAGTGGAAGAGCCGCTACATCGGGAAGTCCGGCGCGCTGACCCGGCTCAGCCGCGGCCTCGGCGCCCTGCCCGTCGACCAGCGCCCCGAGGTTGGACGCCGGGTCAATGCCCTGCGCCAGCACCTCGAAGATGCCTACGCGGCCGCCGAAGTGCGCCTCACAGGTGCCGCGATCAGCGCCGAGCTTAGCGCCGACCAGGTTGATGTGACCCTGCCCGGACGCCGCCCGGCCCTCGGCTACACGCACCTCACCAACCAGGTGCTCGCCCAGGTGCAGACGATCTTTGCCGAGATGGGCTTCCAGGTCTGGGAAAGCCCCGAAGTCGAACTCGACGACTATAACTTCGGCCTGCTCAACTTCGCCGAGGACCACCCGGCCCGCGATATGCAGGATACCTTCTACGTGGAGATGCCGCCAGGCGCACCGTCGGTGCTCTTGCGTACCCATACCTCGCCCGGCCAGCTGCATGCCATGCACCGCTACGCGCCCCAGCCGCTGCGCGTGCTGCTGCCCGGCAAGGTCTACCGCAACGAGCAGGTGACGGTGCGTTCGGAGATGATGTTCCACCAGTTCGAGTTCCTCGCCGTGGGCCGGCACATCAGCATGGGTGACCTGAAGGGCACCCTGGCCTACTTCGCCGAGCGGATGTATGGGGCCGGCACCCGCGTTCGCCTGCGGCCGAGCTACTTCCCCTTCACCGAGCCCAGTGCCGAGATGGACGTGAGCTGCTTTCTCTGCAACGGCAAGGGCTGCCGTGTGTGCAAGTACGCCGGCTGGCTGGAGATCGGCGGCTGCGGCATGGTGCACCCGACGGTGCTGCGCAACGGCGGCTACGACCCGGAGCTGTTCAGCGGCTTCGCGGGCGGCTTCGGCCCCGAGCGGATCGCCATGCTGAAGTATGGCATCGATGACATCCGCGGCTTCTACTCAGGCGATGCCCGCTTCGTGGAGCAGTTCGGCTAGCCGTGCAGCTGGCAGCGCTGCTGGAGCGCCACCGCACGCTGGTCGCGCTCCTCATCGGCTTCCTCGTGCTGCACGCCCTCTACAACTGGGCCATTCCGCTCGGCGAGGGGCCCGACGAGCCGGGCCACCTCGCCTACAGCCTCTTTCTGGCCCGTGAACACCGCTTGCCGGTGCAGCAAGCCCCCCCCGCCGCCAGCGACGTGCCCGGCGAGGGCCACCAGCCGCCCCTGGCCTACCTCCTGGCTCTGCCGGCCGTGGCCTGGCTCCCACCAGCGCAGCAGCAGATCCTGCTCACCGCGAATCCTCGCTTCGTCTGGTCAGGCGGCGATGAGCCAGGCGCGTTCATGCGCGGCAGCCAGGAGCGCTGGCCCTGGACGGGCCTGACCCTGGGCTGGCACCTGGCCCGTGGCATCTCAGGGCTCTGGGGCGCAGCTACCGTGCTCTGCACCTACCTGGCTGCCCGCCGGCTCGCGCCGGACACACCCCGGCTGGCCCCGCTGGCGGCAGCACTGGTCGCCTTCAACCCGCAGTTCCTCTTCAGCAGCGCCCTGGTCAGCAATGATGCGCTGCTGGCTGCCCTCGGCGCTGCGCTCCTGTGCTGGTGCCTGGCCGCAGTGCAGCCAGGCGGGTGGGGCACGCGCGCGATCGGCTGGGCCGTGGGCGCCGGGCTGCTCTTCGGCCTGGCGCTGCTCACCAAACAGAGCGCGCTGCTGTTCGGGCCACTACTACTCTGGGGTGGCTGGCACGCCGCCGGCGCGCAGCCGGCACGCCGCGTGGCCGTGACCCTCACCTGGGGGCTGACGGCCCTCGCGGTGGCCGGCTGGTGGTTCGCGCGCAACCGGCTGCTCTATGGCGACCTGTTTGGCCTGGCCGCCTTCAAGGCCGAGTTTGCCACCCAGCCCTTCGCCTGGCATGATCCGGCCGCCTGGCACGGCGCGCTGCGTCAACTCTTTGGCTCGTTCTGGGCGCGTTTCGGCTGGATGAGCCTGCACCCGCCGGCCTGGACGCTGTGGGTCTACGCGGCGCTCAGCGCCCTGGCCGCCCTCGGCTGGCTGCAACGTGCAGCCAGCCCTGGCCCGCGCCGGGTTCAGGGACGGCCAGGCACTTCGTACGCTAGCCCCACGTTGGCGCGACAGAACGGCACGGCCAGCGGGGTGAGTTCCCCCTCGTCCGCAAGCAAGCGAGGGGGACATGGGGTGAGGGCCTCCAGAGCGGCCCCGAGCTCTATCTCGCGTATTCGCCTAGAGACTCTGCACAGCCCCGGCCAGGGCTGGGGCGGGCCGCTGATTGCCCTGGGTATGGCTGGCGCCTGGACGCTGGCCTTCGCGCTCACGGCCGGGCTGGTGGCCTGGCAGGGGCGTATGCTCTTCCCCGCGATCAGCGCAATCGGCCTGCTGCTGGCCGCCGGGCTGCTCGCGCTCGGAACCGTGGGGCCCCTCGCCTCACTGGCCAGGCGCCCGCTCGCAGTGGCCCTCATGCTGGGCCTGCTCGCCCTCGCTACCCTGATGCCGCTCGGCGTCATCCGGCCCGCCTACCCCTGGGTGGCCCTCGCCCCGCGCGAGGCCCAGGCACACCTGGGCAACCCGCTGTACGCCCGCTATGCCGCCTCCTGGGAGCAGGGCGTCGTCCTACGGGGCTGGCGCCTGGAGGCCACACCACAGCCCGGTATAACCCTGCCCGTGACCCTGACCTGGAACAGCCTGGAACCAGTACCCCACAGCTGGACGGTCTTTGTCCATCTGGTTGACACGGCCGAGAGCATCGTCGCGGAGAGCAACAGCCGCCCGCAGGGCGATGAACTACCATTCACGCTCTGGACGCCGGGTGACTGGATGGCCGACACCCATTCCCTGGCCCTGCCCGCGAACCTGGCCCCGGGCGCCTACCGCCTGCGGGTGGGGCTCTACAGCCCCGAGCAGGGGGGGCGGCGCCAGCAAGTCTGGGACAACGACGGGCACCTGCTGGGCGATGTCGTTGAACTGGGCGTAGTTGAGGTGGAACCATAATTCTGCTGGGAGCGAGGGCACCTGCCCTCGAACACCGCCACGGGCGGGGCGCCCTCGCTCCCAGCAGAACAGCAGTACCGCAGAACTGCAGTCACAAACTATTCAGCGCACCAGCCGCACATCGTCGATCAGTAGCTGGAAGGCCGCGGTACGCTCCGCAGGGGTGATGATCAGATTGTCAATCTGGGTGCGTGCGGTCGTCCAGCTGATCGTCTGGTCCTTGCCGGCCGGTTGCAGGATGCTGAAGGGGATGTAGAGCGTCATCCATTGGGGCGGCGCGACGATCACCATCTGGTACTGGCGATCATCAACGATCAGTGGCGAGGTGAGGCGCAGGATGTAGTTCTGCCCATCGGTCCGGACCGTGATCTCGATCCCCGCATAGTCGCTCAGGTCGATCGTCTGGCCAGACGGCGCAAGCGGAACGCCCATACCGAGATAGGACTCACCCCAGGGGTTGTTGAAGCCGCCACGGAAACGCAAGGCGGCGCCACCGTCTCGCGGAACCACCGCCAGCTCCGCGATCGAGGATCCGCCAGTCTGGCGGTCGCTGTAGGTGAACCACTCGGTATCGATGGTCGAGCGCAGGTCGCCATCCTCGAAGTCGTCGATGAGCGGCAGGCCAGGTTTGACCACCGTGGGCCGCACGGCACCGCGTACCAGCACGAGGTCATCGAGGTCGAGGAAGCCGGCCTGAGGCGCGCGGGCGGGCCGCACCTCGATGCGGGTTGCAGCGGCAAGGCCCTGCTCAAGCGCGACGCCATCGGCATTGCGCAGCTCGCCGGTGGGCAGTTCAACCCAGGCCCAGTCGGCGGGGGCGACAAAGCTGGCGCTGAAGGGCTTGTCGCTGAAGGCACTGTTCAGGCGCAGTTCGTAGCGCCCGGTACCGCGTGCCCAGAAGCCGATTGCCGCGGTGCCGCGCAAGTCACGCGGGCCATCGCCAGGCAGAAGGTTGACGGCGAGGGCGCTGAAGTTGACCGGCGCGCTGTCGGCCAGAGCATACTCGAAGCGAATGGCGCGTACGCTGCCGGCAGCACCGGGGCTGACCAGGCGGTTGCTCGCGGTAGAGGCGCCACCAATGCTGCGATCATCGAAGCTAAACCAGTAATTGCCGCTCAGGGTCTGCTCACCAGTCTCGAAGTGCGCCAGCAACTCCTCGTGGCGAGCGGCACGGGGCTTCACCCCGTCGTAGCGCCAGAGGTAGTAGTGTAGCCCGGCATTGCCCATCTCGACCCGGGAGGACGGCGGGTTTGCCGGATTGTAAGTGAGCACCCGCCGTTCGAAGAGTTGCACCAGCACCGGCAGCACACGGCCATCAAGCTGCAGATCGGTCCAGTAGGCCTCGCTGATCGGGCGCCCGACCACGGCGAGCGGGTCGATGATCTGCTCGACCCGGCGGCCCTGAGGCGTCTCGACCAACCCCTGGCGCTCGAAAAAGGCGGTGAAGACCCGCGGCACATTATGGCCGGTCACCGCATCGTAGGCGGCAAAGGCCGTCTCGGGGTGGGCGGCGGCCAGCTCAGGGCGTGGGCGCAGCGTCCCGGCCCGATCAAGTGACTCGGCAGGGCGGCCGCTGGCCTGGGCCACCGGCCCCGTGAGCCGGGCGAAGGCGGCATAGGTGGGGGCCAGCGGGTCATCGAGGGCGCCAGCGACGGGGATGAGCGCGGGTGTACCCGGGTCCAGGCGCTGTGCGCCGAGCTGGACATTGCCACTGACCATCTCGGCCACCAGGCGGCCGAAGCTGGTCTGGGAGGCGGCGCGGGCCCCCGCCAGGGGCAGCGGCAGCTCCATGCGCCCTTTATCGTAGTAGACCACAAGGCGCTTCCCGCCGGGCGCCTCATCAGCCCGCTCGAGCAGTGGCGCGCTACGGGGCGTAGGCCCCCAGTACCAGCTATAGTCGACGCGCCCCGCAGCGACGAGCGCATCGGTACGGCGCCACTGCTCACGGAAGGCCTCGGCTGCGAACTCCTGGGGTTCGGTGGCATACAGACGCAACGGCAAGACGACGATCATGGCGACCACCAGCATGACGACGAGGGCCGTAAGGATCTTCCAGTTTCTCATCGGCAGACTCCGTCAACAGCGAAGAGCGACTCTCCGGTAGCGAAGCTCCTCATACGGTGCGATACCCTTATGATAATGATCGATGAGTCACAGAGCGAACACCAGGTTGGCAAAATAATTACTACTGTTCATCGTATTCTTAAATCACAGGCACAACCCCGTGTACATCATCTCACTAAGTTCAAACGCGCTGCCAGCCCGTTTCGTACTGGCTACGGCCGTGGGTGACCTTTCTGTTATCCGATGCAATGTATTCGTCATTTGTTCTTGAACCCACGCCGCTATGCTTGCAGCGTCCCTCGGCCACCATGCGCACCGTTCCACGTCCACGAGCGCAGCGATGAGACCGAACGCCGCGGGGCCTTCGAGCGACGCAACGCCGTGTCGCACTGTGGTGAACTGGAGTAAGCGAACCGAGGCGAGGAAGGCAATGAGTGGTTTCGAAGTGGCCCTGGTGGTGATCTCGCTCCTCCTGCTGGCACAGGTCTCATTCAGCTCCTATCTGATGCTCTACGCCTGGAACGATGCGCGGCGCAGCGACGACTTTGCTGCACCAAAGGAGTTCGTGCCGCCCCAGAAGAGCTTTACGGTGCTGCTACCGGCCCGTCACGAAGAGGCGGTGATCCAGCACACGATCGACGGTGTGCTGCGGGCGAACTACCCGCGCGAGTTGTTGGAGATCGTTGTCATCTGTCGCATTGACGACCCGGGGACGATCCAGAAGGTGCAGGAGAAGATCGTCGAACTGGTCGACCAGGACGTGCATAATGTGCGCCTGATCGTGTTCCAGGATCTGCCGATCAACAAGCCCCACGGCCTCAATATCGGGTTCCGCAATACCCACAACGAGATCGTGACCATCTTTGACTCGGAGGACGAGATCCATCCCGATGTCTTCAACGTGGTCAACACCGTCATGGTGACCGAGGGCGTGAACGTGGTGCAGTCGGGGGTGCAGTTGATGAACTTCGACTCGAAGTGGTTCTCGGCGCTCAACGTGCTGGAGTACTTCTTCTGGTTCAAGAGCCGGCTGCACTTCCACGCCGAGGTCGGCATCATCCCGCTGGGCGGCAATACCGTCTTCTTCACCCGCGAGATTATCAACCAGATTGGCGGTTGGGATGAAACATGTCTCACCGAGGACGCCGACATCGGCATTCGCCTGAGCCAGATGGGCGAGCGGATCAGGGTTGTCTACGACGACCAGTATGTGACCCGCGAGGAGACACCGCCCACGGTTGAGCAGTTCATCAAGCAGCGCACGCGCTGGAACCAGGGCTTTCTTCAGGTGTTGCAGGCCGGCACCTTCTGGTCGCTGCCGAAACTGAGCCAGCGGCTCCTGGCAGTCTTCACCCTGGCCTCGCCGGTGCTCCAGGCCTTCACCACCTTCTACATCCCGATCTCGCTCTACACGATATTCTTCGTGCAGATGCCGCCGCTGGTGGCAATGATCCTCTGGCTGCCGGCCTATATGCTCGTCGGTCAGTACGTGCTGAACTGGATCGGTCTGCGCGAGTTCGTGCGGGCTCACAACTTGAAGATGCCACCCCTGATGTGGCTACGGCTGTTGATCGCCTTCTACCCGTTCCAGATCCTCCTGGGCATCAGTGCCATACGCGGTGTCTACCGTCACCTGCGCGGTACCAACAACTGGGAGAAGACGAAGCACGTGAACGCCCACCGCGGCGTCACGGCCTAGCCCCGGGGAGATTTGCGCCAATGAGTATCAGCCTTGCCCCTGCAACCCTGCCCGATGCGCAGCGCCAGCACGCTCTCTGGTCGACCCTGACCATGCTTGGCCTGGCCTTGCTCTCCGCCGTAGTGCACAGCTACAACATGTTTGGCTTCCCGCTCTATCTGGGCGACGAAGGCATCTACATGGCCCAGGCCTATGCTGTGGCCCGGCTGGGTATCCTGACCCCATATCCCTACTGGTACGACCACGCCCCGGCCGGATGGATCCTGATCGCGGCCTGGTCGGTACTGACCGGCGGCTTCCACACCTTTGGCACAGCGATCGATGGCGGCCGCACTCTGATGCTGCTGCTCCACGTGACTGCACTGGTGCTGCTGTACCGCATTCTGCTGCATCTGACCCAGAGCAGCCTGGCGGCGGCGATTGGCGGCCTGTTTTACGCGCTCTCGCCGCTGACCGTGGTCTACGGGCGCATGGTGTTGCTCGACAACATCATGGTGGTCTTTGTGCTCGCCGGCACACTGCTGCTGGTGAATTACGATGGCCAGCTCTGGCGGCTCTTCGTGGGCAGCCTGCTGTTCGGTATCGGCGTCCTCACCAAGGAGAGCGCCCTCGTACTGTTGCCGGTGCTGATCTTCGGCGTCTGGACACTCACCAGTCGCCAGCACAGCTCCTTTGCACGTGGGATCTGGCTCTTCGGCGTCATCGCCACGCTCTCGCTCTACCCGCTCTATGCCGCGCTACGCCGCGAGTTAATCGACTTCTCGCTCTCCTCGCCGCTCAGTGGTACGGGCAATCAGGTAACCCTGGTTGGCGCCGTGCTCTGGCAGATCAGCCGCTCAGGTGGCGCGCCCTGGGATCCGCAGAGCGATTTCTTCCAGGCCCTCACCGGCAGCTGGCTGGTGCGCGATCCCTGGATCCTTGGCCTGGGCCTGGCTGCCGCCTGCTGGAACCTGGTGCGTGGCACCACGCGCATCCGCCTGATCGCGCTGCTCGGTCTGGTCTCCTGGTTGAGCCTGCTGCGTGGCGGCCTGGTGCTCGATTTCTACGTGATCGGCTTGCTGCCATTTATGGCGATGAACATCGGCCTGGCCGCCGCGAGTTTTGCCGGTCCTGCCCGCGCACCGGGGGTACTCATCGCGCTGCTGGCGATCACCGGCGCAATCGGCTTCACCAACCTCAGCCGCCAGAGCGAGATCTTCACGCTCAACCTGACCACCACGCAGCGGCAGGCCCTCGCCTGGGTACGCCAGCACGTCCCCGCCGATGCGCAGATCATCATCGACGACGACCTCTGGGTCGATCTGCGCGACGGCCCTGCGGGCCAGCCGAGCTTCCCCGGTGCGCACTCGCACTGGAAGGTCGCCAACGACCCGGCCGTCTATCGCGATCTTTTCAACCAGGACTGGCGCAATATCGACTATCTGATCATGACCCCGGGCCTGGAGGAGATCTTCAAACGCGAGCAGGACAAGCTGCCCTACCAGGCCTGGAGCCGCTCGACGCCGATTGCCCGCTTCAATGTCGGCGATGCCGCGATCGAAGTGCGCCGGGTCAACAATGCTGGCATCGCGATCAAGGATACGCTGCGTGCATCCTACCAGAGCTTCATCGAGAACCATGTGCATGAGGGCCGGGTGATTGGCAACGGCGAGTACACCGACGTGCGCGACCAGGCCGGCGCGATGCTCATGGCTGTCTGGAACGATGATCAGCCGACCTTCGACGCGCTGTGGCGCTGGGCCCAGTTCCGCCTCCAGGGCGAGGATGGGCGGCTCTTCCACACCAACGCCCCGGGCGTCACCCCGCAGACCTTCGCCGACGCCAACGCTGACGCGGCCCTGGCATTGTTGCTGGCCGAACGGCGCTGGAACGACGCGAGCTATGGCCGCGAGGGCCTGCGCATCGCCCGCGCCCTGTGGGCCAGCAGTGTCGTCGAGATCGATGGACGCCCCTACCTGGCCGCGGGTGACTGGGCGATCGAGGATGAGCGTATCATCTTCGCACCCTCCAGCTTTGTGCCCTACGCGTACCACATCTTCGCCGAGGTGGACCCGGAGCACAACTGGTGGTGGCTGCTCGACAACACCTACCAACTGCTGGCGCAGGTGAGTGCCACCGATCTGGGGGAGGATCGCAGCGCGGGTCTGCCGCCCACCTACGTTGCACTCAACCGCCAGACCGGGGCGATCAAGCTCGACCAGCGCGGGCTCCCGGGAGCAGGGACGGCTTTCGAGAGCGACGCCGCGCTCACCTACTGGCGGATCGCGCTCGACGCGCGTTGGCACCAGGATGGGCGCGCCGATAGCTACCTCAAGACGGCTGCCTTCCTGTTCGATGAGTGGGCGCGCAAGGGCGCGCTGGCCGGTCGCTATGCCCACAACGGCACGGTGCAGCGCGAAGAGGCGAGCTTGCAGCTTTACAGCGCCGTGCTGCCGCTCTTCCTCACCGTGGACGAGGCAGCCGGACATGCACTCTACGCCACCAGGATCTCCACCGCCTACACGCACACCCCCGGCGGCGTGCGCTGGGGCGACGGCAAGAGTGTCGCCGAGCAGCGCTGGGCCTGGCTCACTAGCGCCTTCTATCTGGACATCCTCGACAACACCTGGAGCAACTGACAGATTACGGTAGTCGTCGCAACGACGACGGCTGCCCCGAGGAGTTCGCACCGTGCACGCCAACGCGTTTGTCACCGAACTGATCGAAGTCGCCGACCGCCACGACTACCGTGACTATACGAGCACAGAAAGCGGCTTCCAGTCGCTGCTTGAACGCGACGTTGTCATACGTCGCCTGCGGGGTGAGGCCAGCACCAATCCCCGGACGCGCAGCCGGTTCATCAACGAGGTCAAGACCCTCGCAAGCCTGAGCCATCACAACTTCATCCGCGTCTACGACGCGGGGCTGAGTGAGACGGTGCCCTTCGCTGTCTTCGAGCGTCTGCGTGGCGTCACCGTCCAGCATCGTCTCGACTTGCTGGCCGACCGGGGCGAGCGGCTGGAACTGGCTGAGGTGAGACGGATCATCCAGGGGGTCAGCGATGGGTTGGAGCATGCGCACAGCCGGGGCGTGCGCGTCTACGACGTGACACCAGGCAATATTGTGCTGAGCGATGACCGGCGGATCGTCCTCACCGGCCTGGGTCAGCCCCTGCCCGACAACCCGCTGCTCGCTTCGGCGACGGCGCTGGCCTACGCGCCACCCGAGCAACTCTTCGGCGTTCCCAGCGGGCGGGAGGGCGACGTCTACAGCCTGGGCGTGCTGCTGGCCCAACTCGTCTTCGGTCGTCTGCCCTTCGAGGGTACGGTCGTGAGCGTCCTGGCTCAGAAACAGCAGTCGGCGAGCCTACCCATCCTCGAAGACGGCCAGGCCACCCTGGCCTGCCCCTACCCCCTGGCGGCCGTCATTCACCGCGCCACCAGTGCCGAACCAGTCGAGCGGTACCGCAGCATCGAGGCCTTCCGCGAAGCCCTGCGTGACAGTCTCGGCAGCCAGCCGTACCGGCTGCACGCCAGGCCACGCCTCAGCCCGCTCGGCGCACCGGGCCACGAGGACCGTCCGCTGCAGCCCGCCGCAGCGATGTGGCGCGCGAACACCGACGAAGAGGAGGTAGACTACATCACGCGCGCCGAGCCAACCACCGTCGTCGAGAGCCTGGAACCCGACCTGGCGCAACGGGCAACTGAGCCCGCACTGGCGCCAGTGCAGTTCGATCCGAAGCTGCCCGGTCTCGACCGCCCCGAGCTCCAAACGGCGCTGCCCTACACCCTGCTCGTCCCGCTCCCGGATGGCGCAGCCGTTTCCGAGACCACAGCCCCGCGCCGGGGAGGCGTGCGCCAGAACTTCCTCAGCCCCGTCCATCTGGCAGTGCTGGCCATGCTCAGCATCCTGGCGATCGGCGCGGCACTGATGTTCGGCTAGCTCCAACTGCATCCAGCGCCCGATCGCGTTCCGCCGCACGGTGGAGCGTGATCGGGCGTTCTCGTGCTATAATGGCCCTGGCGCTTCCGCAAGGGTGTGCGCCTACCATTGCGCCTTGAGGAGGACACGATCGTATCGCATCCTCGCATCCTCGCAAACGGTCATGCGGGTTTGAACCATGCCAGAACTGGCGCCCCGCTCCAGAAAGGAGGTGAGCACCGTGTCGGAACCCGACCTTAGTGGCCTTTGCGCCCAGATCGAGACCATCCGCCAGACACTCGGCAGCAGCCGTGCTCATCGCCTGAGGAGCATCCCCCTATGAGTGACGCAAAGCCTGATAGGACCTATCCCGAACGCTACGATCCCACAACGATCGAACCTAAGTGGCAGCAACGCTGGGCAGCCGACGATCTCTACCGGACCGGCCCCGCCGATGAGCGCCCCAAGTACTATGTGCTCGATTTCTACCCCTACCCGTCCGGCGAGGGGCTGAGCGTCGGGCACTGTCGTAACTATGTCCCCACCGACGTTGTTGCCCGCTACTACCGCATGCGCGGCTACAACGTCTTGCATCCAATGGGCTGGGACGCCTTTGGCCTGCCCACTGAGAACCAGGCGATCAAGACGAAGACCAATCCGGCCGTGCTGACCCGGCGCTACGCGGCCAATTACAAGCGCCAGATGAATCTGATCGGCGCCAGCTACGACTGGAGCCGCGAGATCACCTCGTCGGAGCCTGATTACTACCACTGGACGCAGTGGATCTTCCTGCGCCTGTACGACCACTGGTACGATCTGCGGGTTGACCGTGCGCGCCCGATCGCCGAACTGGAGGCGGAACTGGCCGTCAGCGGCACCAGCAAGCTGGATCTGCCGCTCTCGGAACGCCCGCTGAGCGCCGCGGAGTGGAACGCCTACACCCCCCTGGAGCGCCAGGAGTACCTGAAGCGCTTCCGCCTGGCCTACCGCGGCGAGGCCACCGTCAACTGGGATCCCGTCGATAAGACGGTGATCGCCAACGAAGAGGTCGACCCCGAAGGGCGGGCCTGGCGCAGCGGCGCCCTGGTCGAGCGGCGGGTGCTGAAGCAGTGGTTCTTCCGCATCACCGCCTACGCCGACCGCCTGGATCGCGACCTGGATACGGTCGACTGGCCCGCGAAGATCGTCACCATGCAGCGCAACTGGATCGGCCGCTCGCGCGGCGCCGAGGTGATCTTCAAAACGGTTGACACCCAGCCCGATCAAGCGGAAGCGGAGTTGATCGTCTTTACCACCCGGCCCGATACGCTGTGGGGCGCGACGTTCATGGTCCTGTCGCCGGAGCACCCGCTGGTGCCCCAACTGACCACCGCCGATCAGCAGGAGCGTGTTGCCGGTTACGTCGAACAGGCGAAGGCTGCTGGTACGAGCGTGGCGCCTGTGGAGGACAAGGAAAAGACCGGGGTCTTCACGGGCAGCTACGCGATCAACCCGGTCAATGGTACCCGCATCCCGATCTGGGTGGCGGATTATGTGCTGATGGGCTATGGCACCGGCGCGATCATGGCGGTGCCAGCCCACGACAAGCGCGACTTCGCCTTTGCGCTGAAGTACGGGCTCCCGATCATCCCCGTCATCCACCGCCCCGATGATGCAGCCCGCTCGGTGATTCGCAGCGGAACTTACCAGCCCGGATTGCCCGCTGCACTGCGCGCCGCCGGCTACAATTTCAGCGAGGAGGATGGTCAGCTGACGGTAGAACTGAGCGGTGGGCAGGCGGCGGCCTACGCCGAACTGGTCCGCCCCTACCTGAGTGAGGGCTGGACCGAAGTCGTTGGCTCGGGCTGGCTGGCGATCTTCCCCGACGCCGTGATCCCCTTCGACAGCGTCGCGGCTGATGCGCACATTACCGGCCGCCTGCGCAGCGAGTTGCGCCTGGACGCCATTCCCAGCTATATGGCCTACCTGGTGACGGTGCCGGCCTACCGCGAGATGGTTTACCACGAGGAGTATGGTACGCCCATCAACTCGGGGCCGATCAATGGACTGCCCGGGGCCGAAGCGGTCGAGCGTACCATCGCCTACCTGGAGCAGCAAGGGTTGGGCAAGGGGCGCATGAACTACAAGATGCGCGACTGGCTGATCAGCCGCCAGCGGTACTGGGGTACTCCTATCCCGATCATCCACGCCGAGGACGGCCTGGAGGTGATGGTTCCCGATAACGAGCTCCCCCTGACCCTGCCCGGCGTGGAGAACTACGAACCCACCGCCACCGGCGAGTCACCGCTGGCCAAGATCGACGAATGGGTCAATGTGCAGCTGCCCGACGGGCGCAAGGGCCGCCGCGAGACCGATACGATGGGCACCTTTGCCTGCTCATCCTGGTATTTTCTGCGCTTCGTTGATCCGCACAACGACCGGGAGTTGGCCAACCGCGACGAACTGGCCTACTGGCTGCCGGTAGACATGTACGTTGGCGGCGCCGAGCATGCCGTGATGCACCTGCTGTACGCCCGCTTCTGGACGAAGTTCCTCCACGATTACGGCCTGCTGCCCTTTGCCGAGCCCTTCCGGAGCCTGCGCAACCAGGGCCTGATCCTGGCGCCGCCACGGGAGGTGGACGGGCAGATCGTCATCGAGAAGATGTCGAAGTCGAAGAATAATGTGATCACCCCCGACGAAGTGGTGGCCAGACACGGCGCTGATGCCTTGCGCGGCTACGAGTGCTTCATCTCCGACTTCGAGGCCTATGTGCCCTGGAATACGGACGGCGTGCCCGGCATCCGCCGCTGGCTGGACCGGGTGTGGCGTATCGTGCTGGCCGCCGAGGAGGAGCCGCGCAGCCAGGCGGCCGAGTATGACGAGCGCCAGCTGCGCCGCCTCACCCACCAGACGATCATCAAGGTCGCCAGCGATATCGAGGGCTTCAAGTTCAACACCATGGTCGCGGCGCTCATGGAGTTCACCAACGGGCTGTATAAGGCCCGCGACGCCGGCCTTGGCGGGAGTGCGGCCTGGAGCGAAGCGATCGAGACGCTGATCCTGCTGATCGCGCCAGTGGCGCCGCACATCGCTGAGGAGCTGTGGGCACGCACCGGCCACAGCTACAGCGTGCACCAGCAGCATTGGCCCGTTGCGGACCCGGCGCTGGCAGCCGCGGACGAGGTTGAGATTGTCCTACAGGTGAACGGCAAGGTGCGCGATAAGCTGACCGTGCCTGCCGACTCCGATGAGCACCAGCTGCGAGAACTGGCCCTGCGTAGCGAGCGGGTGCAAGGCCACGTCGACGGCAAGACCATCCGCAAAGTGATTGTCGTGCCGGGTAAGCTGGTCAACGTTGTGGTCGGCTAACGACGACCGTGACAAGAGTGGAGCGACGGCCG